>NZ_JBQKUH010000008.1:0-98603 GCF_054968485.1 Leisingera sp. G5_S3_59_S7 | reverse complement strand
GGTTCCCTGCCACTAGCTGCTACGGGGCGAGCAGCACTGCTTCCACACGCCTGTTGGCCTCACGGCCCTCCGGGATAAGGTTGCTGGCGATCGGGGCCAGATAACCGGCACCGGCGACGTCAATGCGCCCCCCATCGGCCTTGTAGGCCTCAATCATCCGCTCCCTTACCGACTGCGCCCGGCGCTCGGAAATGCCGGCATTCTGCTGCTGGGAGCCGACCATGTCGGTATGGCCTACCAGCAGCAGCCGGTATTGCGGATTGGCGGCCAGAAAGCCCGCCAGCTGCTTCAGGCTGCTATACTGCCCCTCCCGCAGCCGGGTGGAGCCGCTTTCGAACACCAGATCGGGCAGCACTGCGTGGCCGCGGACCTCCAGCACCTTGGCCAGCTCTACCGGACGCACCGGGGCCGGCGCCTCTGCGGCGGGCTTAACCTCTGGTGTTGCCGCATCAGGCGGCTGCACGGTGATCATTTGCACATAGGCCGTGCCGCCTGCCCGCGACACCAGGATCGAGACCGCCTGATCGCCCTTGGCTGCCGACAGGAAGTGATAACGGGAGATATCCACCATCATGTCCGGCGCAGGCACCACCTCGATCCCGAAACGGAAGCCGAAGCCGCCGCAATCCCGTGCCGCGCAATCGAACACAACCTCATAGCCCTGCGCCAGCAGCTGCTCCCGCATCGGCGCCAGGATCTCCAGTACCGTGCTGCCACCCTCCAACCGCCAGGTTCGGCGCAAGATCCGGCCCTCGAACCTCTGCGACGGCACCTCATCCGAGGCCTCAGAGCCCACCGGAAGCTGGTAAACACCCAGCGCCGTGGCCCTTTCGGAAACCCCGGCCGCCCCGGAAGGCAGGGTCATCTCCACCGCCCCGGCCCCCGCCGCCAGCAGCACCGCCGCGGCGAAGCCAGCCAAAGCAATCAGGCGCGTTAGCGGCACTGGCTGTGGTATTCCGGATTGGGCACCATGGCCGTCGCGCTGGCCACCCGGTTCGACATGTTGAAAAAGCCGGTGACGTTGGCGATGTCCCAGATATCCCGGTCGCTGAAACCGGCAGCGCGCAGGCCCTGGCGGTCCGCCTCTTCGATCTCCGCGCTGGCCGTGGTCATCTTGGCGGCAAAATCCAGCATCGCCCGCTGCCGTGCATCCAGCGGCGCCACCCGGTAGTTCATCACCAGCATCTCGCCCAGCTGCGGATCGCCCGACAGCTGCCGCACCGCCGCGCCATGCGCCACCAGGCAATAGAAACAGCGGTTGATCGAGGAGACCACCACCGCGATCATCTCCCGCTCCAGCTTGCTGAGACCACTGTCCGCCAGCATCAGGTCGTTGTACATGCCGGTAAAGGCATTCAGCTTATCAATGTCGAACGCATTGGCTTTCAGCACATTGGGCACCATACCCAGCTTTTCCTGGCAGATGTCGAAATACTTCTGCGTCTCCGGTGGCAGCGGGTCCGCCATCGGCAGGTCAAGGGCTGTGGGCTGGGTCTGATCAGTCATCGCGGTCAATCGCCTTCCTTCAAAATCCGGTAGTGGTACTGTCCGGTGCAATCCATCCCGAGGGAAGCATAAAGCCCGTTTGCGCCTTCATTACGTTTCGTACAGAGCACCGCCAGCTCGCTGGCGCCGTTTTCCAGCGCCCAGAACGCGGCCTGGCGCATCATCCAGCCGCCCATGCCGGCCCGGCGCTGATGCGGCAGAATCTCCAGCGCATGCACCATCGCCACCCCGTCATGAACAGCCACAAAGCCTGCGCCCGCGGGTTTGTCCCTGTGGCGTCCCAGCAGCCCTGTCTTGGGCCCCTGCACCCGCTGCATCACCGCCAGACGCTCCGGTCCGATGCCCGCCTGCTCCCAGATCTCGCGCTGGATCGCCAGCGGCTCCCAGACGCAAAAAGCGGTGACGCGCGGCACCGGAGAATCCGTCAGCCGTTCCGCCGGGCAGGTCCACAAATTGACCGGATCCTTCACCGCATAGCCGCGGGCCTCCAGCAGCGCGTCCAGATCCGCCTCGCCGTCGCGGATCATGAACAAACTGTCCTGCCCCACGGCGCGCATCGCCTCTTCCGCCGCTGCGATCTGCGCTTCTGTAACCGGGCCGGAGACCGTTGCCGCCGACACCCGGCTGCCGCCGCCCTGCCCCTCTCGCAGGGTCACGGGGCCAAGCGCGCGCACCGAGGCGGGCGGCCAGGTCGCCTCTGTCACAGCGTAATACCGGGGGTCGGTGGTCACTGCTCCAGCTCCTTTGCCAGCTCAGTCATTGCCGCATCGATCCGTGCGCCGTCGGTGCCGCGGATCACCACGTTGGCGCCGAACACGCCGTCCTTTTGAAACGGGTAGCAGCCGACCGACAAATCCTCATAACCCTCAGCCAGCAGACGCAGCGGCCCTGCAATCTCGCCCTCGCCGCGCATCACCCGCAGGGTCTGCGACAGCATCGGCTGACCGCCGGTAAGCTTTGGGATCACACTGGCCACCATCGCCTGAAAGATCATCGGCACACCGGCCATCACATGCACATTGCCAAGGGTGAACCCCGGCGCCGCAGAGACCGGATTGTCGATCAGCTCAGCGCCATCCGGAATCCGCGCCATGCGCAGCCGGGCCTCGTTCATTTCCAGCCCTTGCGTGTCGTAATGCGCCTGCAGGATCGCGCGGGCATCGTCGCGCACGTCCAGATGCGCGCCAAAGGCCTTTGCGATGCAGTCGGCAGTGATGTCATCATGGGTTGGCCCGATGCCGCCGCTGGTGAAGACATGATCATAGACCCCGGCCAGCGCCTTGACCGCGGTGATAATCGCCGCCTTATCATCGCTGACGATGCGGACTTCCTTCAGGTCGATGCCATGCTTGGCCAGTTCACCGGCCAGGTAATGCATGTTGGCATCGCGAGTGCGGCCCGACAGGATTTCATCTCCGATCACCAGCATGGCAGCCGTCGGATTGGCCATGGTTGTCCTCCCTTGATACCTCGTCTTCGCAGGTATAGGCCCGTTGTCATGCGCTTTGAAACCCCTCTGATCCCCGCCGTGCTGATCCGCCGCTACAAACGCTTCCTCGCCGATTGCCGGCTGGAGGACGGGCAGGAGGTCACAGCCCATTGCGCCAACCCCGGCAGCATGATGGGGCTGGCGGAGCCGGGCATGAAAATCTGGCTGGAGCCCAACGACGATCCGAAGAAAAAGCTGAAATACGGCTGGCGGCTGGTGGAGCATGAGGGCGGCCACTTTACCGGCGTCGACACCTCGGTCCCGAACCGTGCCCTGCGCGCCGCGCTGGAAAACGGGGACGTCGCGGAGCTTGCGGCCTACAAATCCGTGCGTGCAGAAGTGAAATACGGTGAGAACAGCCGCATCGACTTTCTGCTGAGCCAGGACGGCCTGCCGGATTGCTATGTCGAGGTGAAAAGCGTGACGCTCTCGCGCCAGCCGGGGCTGGCGGAGTTCCCCGACAGCGTCACCGCACGCGGCACTAAGCACTTGGGCGAACTGGCAAACATGGCGGCACAGGGCCACCGGGCTGTGATGCTGTATCTGGTGCAGCGCACCGATTGCGATCGGTTCCGGCTGGCCGCGGATATCGACCCGGCCTATGCAGATGCCTTTGCCAGCGCTCACGCCGCGGGGGTAGAGCGGCTGGTATTGGGCACGAAGATCTCACCTGCGGGGGTTGAGGCAGGCGCCCCCATCGCCGCCGCGGAGTAACGGCGAGGGGGCCGGCACAGCCGGTCAGGCGGCCTTGCTGGCCTCGTCCTTCTGCGCGTCCGGTTCGGCGTGCACGATGGTGCGGGTCGGGAACGGAATATCGACCCCGGCCGCGTCCAGCGCCTCTTTCACCTTGCGCTTCATGTCGGCCTGATACTGGAAGTACTCGGCGGCATCGACCCAGACGCGCACCAGGAAATCAACCGAACTGCTGTTTAGTGCATTAACCTGAATGAACGGCTCCGGATCGCTGTGCGAGCGGCTGTCGCTCATGATGGTTTCGCGGATCACCCGCTCCGCCACCGCCAGATCGGCGCCATAGCCGACGCCAAACGTCCACTCGGCGCGGCGGGTATCGAAGGAAGAGTAATTGGTAATGGTGTTGCCCCAAACCTCGGAGTTGGGAATGATCACCTTCAGATTGCTGAGGCTGGCAATAACCGTGTTGTTCAGGTTGATGTCCTTGACCGTGCCCATCTCGCCGTCCACTTCGATGAAATCGCCCAGCTTGAAGGGGCGGAACAGGATCAGCATCACGCCCGCGGCAACGTTCGACAGCGCCCCCTGCATGGCCAAGCCGATCGCCAGGCCGGCAGCACCGATGGCTGCGATGATCGAGGTCGTCTGGACACCAAAGGTGTTCAGGACAAACAGCACCGCAAAGGCTAGAATTGTATAGCGTGCCAGATTTCCCAGAAAGTGAAACAGGGTAACGTCAAGGCTCGCATGGGTATCGCCCAGGGCCACAATCCGGCGCTTGACCCAGTTTGCCACGATGAATCCCGCCAGCAGGATGACAACTGCGGCAACAACGCTGCCCAGCAGCTCGGCCAGGAACTCCAGCGTCACCAGGTCGGACAGTGACTTTCCATCGTAAATCTCGGTCTCCATCAGGCTGTTGATACTCTCCATACCGCCGTGTCTCTCCATGTTACCGCAATTTCTCCTAGGCGGTACAACGCTGTGCGGCGGAAAAAGTTCCCGGATGCCACCCCCGCCCCCTCTGGCCCTTTTGCCGCGAACCCCTTACATAGCTACGCAAAGACATCCGATGGAGCTCCGCCTGATGAGATCGAAAGACGGCCGCACAACCAAGGACGGCATCCGCATTCATGAGCCCGGCGATTTTGCCGGCATGCACAAGGCGGGGGCGCTTGCCGCGCGCATTCTGGATGACATCGCGGCCCATGTGGTTCCCGGTCAAACCACCGGCGAACTGGACCGCCTGATCACCCGGATGGTTGAGGACGCGGGCGCCACCTCGGCGACTATCGGATACAAAGGGTATCAGCACGCCAGCTGCATCTCGGTAAACCACGTGGTCTGCCACGGCATTCCCGGCGACAAGAAGCTGAAGGATGGCGATATCCTGAACATCGACGTGACCGTGATTGTCGACGGCTGGTTCGGCGACACCTCGCGGATGTTCGTGGCGGGCAAACTCAGCCGCAAGGCGGAGCGGCTGATCCAGGTCACCCATGATTCGCTGATGAAGGGGATCGAGGCGGTGAAGCCCGGCAATACCTTCGGCGACATCGGCCACGCAATCCAGACCTATGCCGAAAGCCAGCGGATGAGCGTGGTGCGCGACTTCTGCGGCCACGGCCTGGGCCAGGTGTTCCATGCCCCGCCCAACGTGCTGCACTATGGCCGCCCCGGCACCGGCCCGGTGCTGGAGGAAGGCATGTTCTTTACCATCGAGCCTATGATCAACCTGGGCCGCCCGGAAACCAAGATCCTGGCCGACGAGTGGACCGCCGTGACCCGTGACAAGTCGCTGTCGGCGCAGTTCGAGCATTCGATCGGGGTAACTGCTGACGGGGCGGAGATTTTCACCCTGTCTCCGGCCGGGAAATTCCACCCGACCTACGGGTAAGCCGGTAAGGCACAGGCGAGGGCCAGCCCCCGCACCCCCCGGATATTTTCAGCCAGATGAAGGACGGATCCTGTCAGGAGCCGGCGCCGTCCTGACCCTCCGCGTCCTGCATCCGCCACAAGGCGAGCAGCAGGGTGCCATCTCCGAATGGCGTCACTGCATCTTGTATGAACAGTGGGGGCCGGGCAGGTTCCGGTTTGGGTTTTGTCCCGGCTTCGGCCTTGGTCACAGGCGGCAGGAACGGCGTACTCAGTGTCTGTTCCATGCCCGGAACAGTAGCACATCCGCCTCAGATCGACAAAAGCGCGGGCACCTCAGCCATATCGCGGAACACCTCCGCTCCCAGCGCCGCAAGCTTCCGGCCGCCTCCGTGCGGCGCGTGACCGAGACAGCGCATCCCCGCACGCACCGCGGCGGTGACGCCGCTGCCGCTGTCCTCGATCACAAGGCAGTCGCGCGCCTGCACGCCGAAGTGGCTGGCCGCGGCCAGGAACAGCCCCGGCTCCGGCTTGGCCACGCCCAGCGAATGGGCCGAAAACATCGCCTGCGGATGGAACCGGTCCCACAGGCCGTTCTGGCCCAGGGTGATGCGCATCTTCTCCTCGCTGCCGTTAGAGGCGACGCAGACCGGGATGTCCTTGGCATCAAGCCGCGCCAGCAGCTGCGGAATGCCCGGTGTCAGCGGCACCCCCTGCTTCAACCGCGCATAGGTCTCGGCGTAGACTTCGCGGGTCCAGTCCTCCGGC
Organism: Leisingera sp. G5_S3_59_S7; assembly: GCF_054968485.1. Classification (NCBI taxonomy): domain Bacteria; kingdom Pseudomonadati; phylum Pseudomonadota; class Alphaproteobacteria; order Rhodobacterales; family Roseobacteraceae; genus Leisingera; species Leisingera sp. G5_S3_59_S7. Next base: position 92,272 of record NZ_JBQKUH010000008.1, on the reverse strand, counting down.
AGGTCCGCCCCCAGGTTGCGGGCCTTTTCCATGACACCGGCCATGGTGCCGCCAACAAAATACGCCATCGACTGCTCCATGGTCAGCTCCAGCCCGTGCCGGGCCAAATTTTCGATCAGCGCCTGATTGGAGGCCGGCTCGCTGTCGACCAGCACGCCGTCGCAATCAAAGATCACCAGTTTCGGGGTTGGAAATGTTTTGGGCATCAAAAGCGCCTTTGCCGGAATAAACCTGTTCTGGGCCACAGGTTTATTCGGCAATCAGGCCCCCGGCAAACAGGACACCGCGGTTTTTCGCCGGCTCGATCACAAACCAGGCCGGATCTGAAAAAGGCGGAAACAAAAAATGCAGGGGAGGCCCCTGCATTCAATTCTTGCAACGGTCTGGCTAAACTCAGAACTTGCAGCGCTTTTTCTTGGCCAGAGCAACCAGCACTTCATGGCGCTTGTTTGCCGCGTTCATGGCCTCGTTTGCGTTGGAGTAATTGCCGATAACCGCCGGCCAGAACAGGATCGCCGCCGCCACATTGGCGCCGGATGCGGTCTTGCCTTTCTTGGCCTCGGCGCGGATCTCGTCCAGCTGGCCCATCTGGGTCTTGATCTCGTCGCAGGTCAGCGAGGCATCGTCGATGTTGTTGGTGGTCACAACCTCAGGAGACACGCAGCCGGCCAGGAACAGCGAACCAGCGGCCAGCAGGCCAAGGAATTTTCCAGTTTTCATATGAAACCCTCTGAAACCGCCAGAATTGACGGAAGTTTGATTGAAATCACGGGGCTGTTACATCCCTAGGAATGATTGCGCAAATAGAAAATCAATTATTTGGGGAAAGCGCCCGTCTGGCTCCGGACCTGTTTTACTGCCGCCACATCAGCGAAATATGGGTATCGCCGTATTTGCGGCTGTCGTGCAGCTCGAATCCTTCCGGGGCGGCCATCGGCGCGCTTTCCTCCCAGACCACCAAAGCGTCCTCCGCCACCCAGCCGCCAGATACGGCAGCGGCAAGGGCCTTCTCCCCCAGGCCCTTGCCGTAGGGCGGATCGAGGAAGATCAGATCGAACGGCGCCCCCGGGTTTTGTCCCAGCTTCAGCGCATCGCGGCGTATCAGGGTGCAGCGGTCCCCGGCCCGGCAGATGCTTATATTCTTGCGGATCAAACCGGTGGAGACGCGGCCGTCATCGACGAATACCACCTCTGCTGCGCCGCGCGACAGCGCCTCAAGCCCCAGCGCGCCGGTGCCCGCGAACAGGTCCAGAACCCGGGCGCCGGGGATGGCGCCGGTGTGCATCAGCACATTGAACAGGCTTTCGCGCACACGGTCGGTGGTGGGGCGCAGGTGCGCGCCCGCATCCCCCTTTCCCACCGCGGCCAGTGCCCGGCCGCGGAACTCCCCTGCGATGATCCTCACGCCTTCAGCAGCGGCTTCAGATCGGCAGAGGGATCGGCAACCACGGTCTTGTCCGCGGTCTTGCCCATGTCGATAAGCCGCTTGGCCACCATATAGGCGCGCGGATCGTTCATCGCGTCGACCGCGACCAGCCGGTCGCCGGCAAAATACCAGAACGAGACCTGCCGGCCGTCGCCCTGGCGGGTGACCACGTTGTCATAGCCGGTGTTGAGGCCCGCGATCTGCAGCTTGACGTCGTATTGATCCGACCAGAACCACGGCGTCGCGATGTAGTCCTTTTCCGACCCCAGCATGTTCTGCGCCACAACCTCGGCCTGGTCGATAGCGTTGGGCACGCTTTCCAGACGGATGCGGTTGCCCTGGAACGGGAAGGAGGCGCAATCGCCCGCCGCCCAGATGGACGCAACCGAGGTGCGCCCTTGCGCGTCCACCTTGATGCCGTTGTCCAGCTCCAGACCGGCCATCTCCGCCAGTTGCGAACACGGGGTGATGCCGACGCCCACAACGACAAAATCCACCTCCAGCACCTCGCCGCCGCTCAGCACCGCGCGGGCCACCTTGCCGCCCTCACCTTCCAGCCGCTCCAGGCCGGTGCTCTCGCGGATATCGACACCATGAGAGGTGTGAAGCTCGCGGAAGAAGTCCGACGTTTGCGGCGCTGCGACGCGCTGCAGGATGCGGTCTGCCATCTCGAGCAGGGTGACCTGCACTCCGCGCTTGGCGCAGACCGCAGCCGCCTCCAGCCCGATGTAGCCGCCGCCGACGATCAGCGCGCGCTTGCCTTCGGTCACATGCGGCGCCATCGCATCGACGTCCGTCAGGCCCCGCACCACAAAGACGCCGTCCAGATCGCCGCCGATCGCCGCCGGCAGGCGGCGCGGGTCGGAGCCGGTGGTCAGCGCCAGCTGGTCATAGGCGATCACCTCATCCCCCAGCGAAACGGTCTTGGCCGCCGGATCAATGGCGGTGACCCGCTGGCCCAGCTTCAGGGTGATGTTGTTGTCGGCATAAAAGCTCTCGGGGCGCAGGAACAGCCGCTCCACTTCCATCTCGCCCAGCAGATAGGCTTTGGACAGCGGCGGGCGCTGATAGGGCAGCGCTGCTTCCGCGCCGATCAGGGTAATCTCCCCCTCGAACCCGTCTTTGCGCAGCTTTGCCACCAGCGAGGCCCCCGCCTGCCCCGCTCCAATCACGACGATGTGGGACATCTCTGCTTGCCTCCCGCAATAGTTCCCGTCACGCTTCCAACGGACCCTATATACCGGGGGCCCCAAAACGCAATCATGAGAAAGAGGAACGTGCGATGATTTCTGTTGGAGACCAGCTGCCCGACGCCGTGCTGACGCGGATCGGAGACGACGGGCCGGAGCAAGTTCAGCTGTCAAGCAAGCTGAAGGGGCGGAAAGTGGTGATCTTTGCGGTTCCCGGCGCCTTTACCAGCACCTGCCATTCCGCTCATGTGCCCAGCTTTATCCGCACCAAGGACCAGTTTGCCGCCAAAGGCGTCGATGAAATCATCTGCCTGGCCGGCAATGACCCGTTCGTGATGTCGATCTGGGGCGACAACACCGGCGCCACCGATGCCGGGATCACCATGCTGTCGGACGCCGAGTGCACCTTTACCGAGGCGGTCGGCATGCGCTTCGATGCGCCTCCCGCCGGCTTGATCGGCCGCTCTCTGCGCTATGCGATGCTGGTGGAAGATGGCGAAGTGAAGATCCTCAACAAGGAAGAAAACCCCGGCCAGTGCGAGCTTTCAGCAGGCGAAGGCTTGCTGGAGTCGATGGGCTGAGGGCTGGATTTCTGCGGCTGCCAGTGCTGGCGGCCGCAGCTGCAAACCCTTAACAATTCTTGAAAAATCAGGTCAGCACCTCTGCCGCAATGTTTCGCGCGCGAAACATTTGGACAGGGCTGCTGACCTTTTCTGTCATATCCCGCAGCTCAGGTCTGCGGCTCGCCGTAAAGACCGTCCATCTTGCGCGCCAGCTTGGCATCCTGAGAGCTGATGCCGTCCACGTCGTGCGTGGTCAGCACCACCGTCACCCGGTTGTAGACATTGCTCCATTCCGGATGGTGGTTCCATTTCTCCGCCCAGATCGCTGCGCGGGTCATCCAGCCGAAGGCATCGGCGAAATTGCTGAACTTGAAGGTCTTGGTGATGGCATCACGGCCGTCCACCATCTCCCAGCCAGTGGCGAACAGCGGCTCCAGCAGCGGGCCGCGGGTGGCGTCGGACAGTTTCTCCGTCATTCTTGCTCCTCCACATGCGCTTTGCGGAACGGGCCGTACTCGGTCAGGATTTCGATTTCTTCCTCGGTGGCGGCCCGCTCAGCCTCGAGGTAGCGTCCGACGGCCCCGGCAAACCCGGGATCGCCGATCCAGTGCAAGCTATAGGTCTGGCACGGCAAATAGCCGCGCGCCAGCTTGTGCTCACCCTGCGCGCCGGCTTCGATCCGGTCAAGCCCCAAGGCAATGGCCAATTCTATGGCCTGATAGTAGCACAGTTCAAAATGCAGGCACGGGTGGTTCTCGACACAGCCCCAGTAGCGCCCGTACAGAGAGTCCCGGCCTATGAAGTTCAGCGCCCCTGCCACATAGCGCCCATTCCGCCACGCCAGAATCAGCGCAATGTCCTGCGCCAGCGTGCGGTGCGCGATGTCAAAGAACTGCCGGGTCAGATAGGGAGATCCCCATTTGCGCGCGCCGGTATCCTGGTAGAACTCCCAGAATGCCTCCCAATGCTCGGGCCGCAGGCTGCCGCCCTGAAAGACCTGGATTTCGCCGCCAAAGCACTGAGCTTGCATCCGCTCCTTGCGGATGTTCTTGCGCTTGCGCGACGACAGCGCCCGCATGAAGCCCTCAAAATCGCTGTACCCCTGGTTTTGCCAATGGAACTGCTGGGTGGTGCGGAGCATCAGCCCCATTTCCTCGCCCAGCCGCGCCTCATCCGCGGTGCAGAAGGTCACGTGCAGCGACGACAGGCTGTTGTCCGCCGCCAGCTGCACCGCGCCCTGCAGCAGCGCCGAATGGCCGATGCCGTCAAAGCCGGGGCGCACCAGGAAACGCCGCCCGGTCACCGGCGTGAAGGGCACCGCGATCTGCAGCTTGGGGTAATAATGCCCGCCCGCCTGCTCATAGGCATGCGCCCAGTTGTGGTCAAAGATGTACTCGCCCTGGCTGTGCCCCTTGGCGTAAAGCGGCGCGCAGGCGATCAGGCGGCCGTCCTGATACGCAGTCAGGTACTGCGGCTGCCAGCCGGTGCCCGGCCCGACCGAACCGCTGTCCTCCAGCGCACTCAGGAACCGGTGGGTGGTAAAAGGGTCGTAAGGACGGCCCCCGTCCGCCACTTCCGGACAGGCGCAGGCATCCCACTCCGCCGCCGCGACCTGCGACAGCGACGACAGCACCCTGATTTCGATTTGCGCCTGGGACATGCCTTTCCTCCGCACCACTTCACAGATGTGGGGTGCCCCCCAGCCTGATCAAGATGTTAGCGGCGGCAGGTACTGTTCAAAGGTCACATTGTCGGCAAAGGCGCGGGCCGCGGCCGCTTCTGCTGGCGAGGTCACGGTCCAGCACAGAACCGGAACCCCCTGGTTGCGCAGCGCCTGCACACGCGGCCGGGCCAGATCGCCGGCTTCGTGGCTGATAAAGCTGGATCCGGTGCGTTCAAAGTCCGGGATCGCGCGCAGGTCATCGCACACCGCCCTGGCCAGCTCCGGCCAGTCCGCCGGATCGTAGGCGCTGGTGGTCAGCCCGCGCGGAAGCTCCGGCGCCAGGCGGGCCAGTTCCGCGACCGAATGCGGGTTGAAGGACATCAGCGCCACCGGGCCGCCGTAGCCGGCCAGCGCCTTGGCAACGGCCTGTTCAAGCACACCGTCAGTGACGCCCATCCGGCCGTGCTGATCCTTCAGCTCAATCAGCAGCGGCACCTGGCCGGCCACCAGCTCCAGCACTTCGCCCAGTTCCGGAATGACCTCGCCATCGCCGCCCTTCAGCGGGATGGCGCGCAGCTCCTCGCGGCTGCGCGACCGGACCGGACCGGTGGCCTCAGCCAGCCGGTCCAGGCTCTCGTCGTGAAAAGCCATCGCGCAACCGTCGCTGGACAGCTGCAGGTCGATTTCAATCCCGTAACCCGCGGCCAGCGCCGCGCGGATTGCCGCGCGGCTGTTCTCCGGGCGCCCGTCGGCGGCATCATGCAAGGCCCGATGGGCCAGCGGCACGCTCAGAAAGGCTGCAGGCAGGCCGGGTCTCATTTGATCTGGAAGACGCCGTCGATTTCGACCGCAACGCCCAGCGGCAGCGAGGGCGAGCTGACGGCAGAGCGCGCGTGGCGGCCGATCTCACCCAGCGCTTCGACCAGGAAGTCGGAGGCGCCGTTCACCACCTGCGGCTGCTGGGTAAAGTCCGCGGTCGAACTGACAAAGGCCCCCAGTTTGACGACACGGACCAGCCGGTCCAGATCGCCGCCGCAAGCTGCCTTCAGCTGCGCCAGCAGCGCAATAGCGCAGCGCTTGGCCGCGGCCTGCCCGGCCTCGACATCCATGTCTTTGCCCAGGGTGCCGGTGATCAGCCCGTTTTCATCGGACGGGATCTGGCCGGAGATATAGACCATGTCGCCCGCGACCACATACGGCACATAGTTGGCGGCCGGTGCCGGCGCGTCAGGCAGGGTCACCCCCAGCTCTTTCAGTTTCGCTTCGATGCTCATGGCCGAGTTCCTCCGAGTCTTTGCTGGCCGGGACGCTACCCGGCGCGGCGGCTTTCGAAAAGAGCAAATGCGAAGCCCCCGCGCGCCTTTCCGCCCCTTGGCCGCAGCAGTGGAGGGAAGCCGGTGTCATGCAGGGAAACCGGCCATGAAAAACCGGTTTCCCTTGGCCGGTCTCCGCGCCGGTTTCCGGGGCGCCTTCAGCTTTCGCGGAAGGCTTTGACGAAGTAATCGGACAGCGGCTTGATCAGATAGGCCAGCGGCGAGCGGTCGGCGGTGCGGATGTAGCTTTCCACCGGCATCCCCGGGATCAGCACCGTGCCGGCAGGCAAGCGGCCGCGCTCACCGGGATTGAGCTCAATCTCGGCGCGGTAATAGGACGCCCCGCTGCCCTGATCCTCAAACGCATCCGCCGAGACCTGGGTGACGTGGCCGAACAGTTCCGGCGTACTGCGCTGATCCAGGGCGGAAAAGCGCAGGGTCACTTCCTGGCCTGTATGCAGCTGGTCGATATCGGTCGGCGCCACCTGCGCCGCAATCACCAGCGGCCGGTCCTGCGGCACCAGATACAGCACCGGATCGGCAGGCCGTATCACCGAGCGCGGCGTCTGAACCTGCAGCCCGTAGACGATCCCCGACACTGGCGCGGTGATATCAAGCCGCTCCAGCCGCTGCCGCAGCGACCGGCGGGTTTCGGCCAGCTCAACCTCCTGCGAGCGCAGGTCCCGCAGCCGGGTGATCGCCTCTTCGCGCTGCCCGGTGGCCAGTTTCAGGATCTCAATGTCGATTTCGGTGATCCGCCCCTCGGCCTGCGCCTCCGCGGCCACCAGCTCGCCCAGCTGGCCCTCCAGATTGGCCAGGGTGCGGCGCAGGTTCAGCACCGTCGCTGCCTGCGCAAGGCCGCGGTCCAGCAGCGACTGCTGGTTGCTCAGTTCCTCGTCGATCAGTTCCAGCTGAACCTTCATGGACTGCTGCTGCGCCTGGATGCCGCGGATCTGCTCTTCGATCTGGACCCGGCGCTTCTCCAGCTGCTCGATCTCGCGGGCAGTGGTGGCCCTGCGGGCCTGGAACAGGCGCTGCTGGCCCTCCACCAGATCCTTAACATCCGGCTGGGTTTCAACCGCTTTCAGCAGTTCAGGATCGAAAGTGATTTCTTCAGCCTCGTCCCGCTCCGCCTCCAGCCGGCCGCGGCGCGCCATCAGCTCAAACAGCTGGCCTTCGGTGATCACCAGCTGCGAGGTCAGCTCATTGGCGTCCAGCCGGATCAGGGTGTCGCCCTCCTGCACGGTGTCGCCTTCATCCACCAGGATTTCCGCGACGATGCCGCCGTCCAGATGCTGCACAACCTGGCGGTTGCGGTCGACCTCGATCCGGCCGGAGGCAACCACCGCACCGGAAATCGACGACAGCACCGACCAGGAGCCAAAGCCACCCACCAGCACCACAAGCGCGATCAGTCCGATAATCAGCGGACGCCGCGCGGACCAGGTGCCATCGCCGCTCATCGCACGCCTCCCGCGCTGGTGGCCTGGCGGATGTTCTGATGATTGGCGACCATTTCCTGCAGCACCTTGTCCTTGGGCCCGAAGGCGGTCTGAGTCCCTTTGTCGATCACCAGCAGCATATCACACTCCTGGATCGCAGCCGGGCGGTGCGCCATGATCAGCACCGAGCGCCCCTCCGCCTTGATTTGCTTGATCGCCTGGTTGAGCGCGATCGAGCCTTCGTTGTCGAGGTTGGAGTTCGGCTCGTCGAGGATCACGATCACCGGATCGTCAAACAGCGCCCGGGCCAGGCCGACCCGCTGCATCTGGCCGCCCGACAGCCGTCCGCCGGAGGCATTCACCCGCGTGTCATAGCCTTCGGGAAGCTTCAGGATCATTTCATGCGCAGCGGCCTTGCGGGCGGCTTCCACCACCTTTTCGGCATCCGGCCGCTGGTTCAGGCGGGCAATGTTCTGGGCAATGGTGCCGTCAAAGACCTGCACCCGCTGCGGCAGATAGCCGATATGCCCGCCCAGCACGTCCGGCGCGTATTGATCCAGCGACGCGCCATCGAGCCGCACCGAGCCGGCAGCAGGCCGCCAGACGCCGGTGAGCGACCGCGCCAACGTCGACTTGCCGGATCCGGAGGGGCCGATCACGCCGATCGCCTGGCCTGGTTGCACCCGGAAATTCACATTGCGCAGCAGCGGCGCATTGCTACCCGGCGGCACCACCGCCAGCCCCTGCACCTCCAGCAGCGCCTTGGGCTTGGGCAGCGCGGTGCGCAGATCCTCTTCCGGCACCTTGTCCAGCAGCTCCGCCAGGCTGTGCCAGCCCTTAAGCGCCCGCTGCACCAGCGGCCATTGCCCCAGTCCCAGCTCAATCGGCGCCAGGGCGCGGCCCATCAGGATGGAGCCCGCAATCATCGCCCCCGGCGTCACCTCGCCCTGCAGCACCAGATAGGCGCCCAGCCCCAGCATGGCCGACTGCAGGAACAGCCGCAGCGTCTTTGTCAGCGTGGTGAAGCCGCCGCCGGTGTCATTGGCCGTGACGCTGTCCGCCAGCGCCGCGTCGCGGGCCTGTTTCCAGCGCTCGAAGGAGGCCCCGCGCATGCCCATCGACTGGATCATCTCCGCCTCGTTGCGGATTTCCTCGGACATCAGGTTGGCCTTGTGGCCGGTCATGTTCGCCTTCTGCATCGGCAGCCGGGTGAACAGCTGGTTGAAGACGGCAATGATCACCAGCACCGCCCCGCCCCCCAGCGCCAAGAGGCCCAGCCAGGGATGGAACAGGGCAATGCCCGCCAGGAAAACCGGCGTCCACGGAAGGTCGAATGCAGCCGTCAGCACCGGCGAGGAGATCAGCCGCTGCACCGATTCCAGATCGCTGAGGCCGGTTTGCGCGGCCGGGTCCTGCGCCACTGCCGAGCGGCGGATCATCGCGTCGAACACCCGTTTGTCCAGCGCCGCCTGGAACCGCGCGCCCACCCGCGCCATGATCCGGCCGCGGGCATAGTCCAATAGCCCCATCATGCCGTAGAGGAAGACCACCAGCAGCGACAGCGCCAGCAGTGTCGCCTCCGAGCGGCTGCCCAGCACCCGGTCATAGACCTGCATCATATACAGGGGCCCGGTGAGCATCAGCAGGTTCACGAAGAAACTGAAAATGCCAGTGAACCAGTAGAGGTCCCGGCTCTGCCGCCGCACGGCACGCAGTTCCTCATAGCCATTCTTATAAACACTTTTACTCATGGGCAGACTGCACTAGTGGTTCCTTAGCTTCGGGTCAGGGCTGGGTTGCATCATGTCCTCGGTTGTATCAGTTGTGACACAAGCAGGTAAAAAAATGCAATCAGACTGGAAAACGGCGGGAGAACCCTTATTTGCCCTCCGAACGCGCCGGCGCCAGTATTAATTGGACACTTAACCGAATGCCCTACATGTTGCGACCGCATAAATTTCTGTTTGCGCTGATTTTTGCCGCCTTCGCTGCAGGCTGCGCCACCCAGGATCCAGTCGCCCGGGCCTCCGGGGAAGTGTTCGACCCTTACGAGAAGACCAACCGCACCGTTCACGCGTTCAACCGCGGCGTCGACCGTCTGGCGTTCCGGCCCGCCTCCAAAAGCTATGTGGCGATCGTGCCCGCGCCGATGGTGACCAGCTTCTCGCATTTCGCCGAGAACCTGTCGATGCCGGGGCAGATGGTCAACGCGCTGCTGCAGGGCGATCTGAAGCTGGCGGGCAATGCGTTCTCGCGCTTCGTGATCAACTCGACGGTGGGCTTTGCGGGCCTGGCCGATCCGGCCAGCGAGTTCAATGTGCCGCCGGTCGATACCGATTTCGGCGAGACGCTGCACGTTTGGGGCGTTGGTGAGGGCGCCTATGTCGAACTGCCGTTCTTTGGCCCCTCCACCTCCCGCGATGCGGCGGGGATTGCGGTGGATTTCTTCACCAACCCGCTGGGGTATGTCGAGCAGAATACTGCCGACAATATCAGCATTTATGCGGAGATCGTGCGCCGCATGGGTGATCGTGGCAACTATTCCGACACGATCGATTCGATTCTCTACGAGAGCGCCGACAGCTATGCGCAATCGCGCCTGATCTATCTGCAGAACCGCCGGTTCGAGCTGGGCGAAGGCGAAGAGATACAGGAAATCGACCCGTTCGAACTGAACACCGAAGGATTCTGAAGATGGACCGCCGCAATTTCATGATAGGTGCCGGCGCCGTGCTGGCCACGGCGCCGCAAGCCCTGTGGGCGCTGAACGAAAGCAGCGCCAGCACGCTGATCAACAGCTTGGTCACCGACATCAACCGGGTGATCGCCTCCGGCAAGGGCGAGAGCGCGATGTACCGCGACTTTGAGCGGATTTTTCAGCGCTACAGCGACACTTCCTATATCGCCGCCTACGCTCTGGGCGCGGACGGGCGCCGGGCGTCCTCCGCCCAGAAACGGGCGTTCTCCAAGGCCTTCCAGGGCTACATCTCGCGCAAATACGGCAAGCGCTTCCGCGAATTCATCGGCGGCAAGCTGGAGGTGCGGGGCGTCAAGAAGGTGAAGAAATGGTATGAGGTGAGCACCATCGCCTACCTCAGGGGTCAGTCGCCGTTTGAGGTGACCTTCCTGGTGTCGGACCGCTCCGGCCGGGATCTGTTCTTCAACATGTTCATCGAGGGTGTGAACCTGCTGCTGACCGAACGCACCGAGATCGGCGCAATCCTCGACAGCAAGCGGGGCGACATCGACGCCCTGATTGCAGAGCTGAAACGGCTGAGCTGACGCGGCCCCGCCGCTGGACTTGAAAAAGGCTCCCTGCGGGGAGCCTTTTTTGTTGCGCTTGCTGTACCGGTCCACACCCAGCGGAGCACACCCGCCCGCCGCTGCAGCATCAAAGTCGCTTGGCTCCCTTTGGGGCCGGAGCCGGGCGGGAGCGCCTCGGGCCAGCGGCCTGTCAGTTGCCCAGGATGTCGCGCAGGATGTTGTCGACCGCCCGGCCCAGCTCCTTGCCCAGGTTCGGGCCCTGGCGGCGGCGGCGCTCGCGCCGGGTCTGTTGCGGCGGCGGGGCGATCGGGGCGGGTTCCAGCATCGGCAGCGGCTTGGGCTCCAGCCCCTCGTGCACGCGCACCATGGTTTCCTTCCAGATCTCGGCCGGCAGGCCGCCGCCGGTCACACCGGACAGCGGCGTGTTGTCGTCATAGCCCATCCAGACACCAGCCACGTAATCCGCGGTGAAGCCGATGAACCAGGCATCCTTGGCCGCCGAAGTTGTGCCGGACTTGCCCGCCGCCTGCCAGCCCGGGATCTGCGCCCGCTGGCCGGTGCCGCCGGCAATCACCTTTTCCATCATCCAGACCAGCTGCTGCGCCGCCTCGGTGCGGATCACCCGCTCGCCGATGCCGCCGCTGGCGCCCATCAGCGCGTTGCTGTCCTCGACCAGCTTCAGCTCGGTCACCCCGTAGGGCGTCACCGAGGAGCCGCCGTTGAGGATGCCGGCATAGGCCCCGGTCATCTCCAGCAGGCTGCTTTCCGAGGCGCCAAGCGCCAGCGCAGGCCCTGCGGCCAGGTCGCTGTCGATGCCGAAATCCCGGGCGACCCGGCTCACCTTGTCGCGGCCCACGGCCTCGGAGATCTTGACTGCGGGCACGTTCAGGGAATCCCGCAGCGCCCGCGCCAGTGTTACCTCACCGTAGAACTTGCGGGTGTAGTTGTCCGGGCACCACTGGCCGGAACCGGGAATGTTCAGGCAGTATTTCGCGTCCAGCACCCGGTCATAAGGCGAGTAGCCCAGTTCCAGCGCGGTCGCATAGACAAAGGGCTTGAAGGCCGACCCGGTCTGCCGCTTGGCCTGCGTAGCGCGGTTGAACACGCCCGAAACCCGGGTCTTGCGGCCGCCCACCATGGCGCGCACCGCGCCATCGGCGCTCATCACCACAATTGCCGCCTGTGCCTTGGAGCCCTTGCGCACCTTATTCTCGAACACGTGCTTCAGCGCTTCTTCAGCCGCCGTTTGCAGGCGCTGGTCCAGCGTCGAGCGGATCACCACGTCCTCGGTTGTCTGATCGCCCAGGAAGTCCGGGATGGTGTCCATCACCCAATCGGCAAAGTAGCCGCCTGCCCGTGCTGCCGCGGCCTCGCTCAGCCCAGCCGGGTTGTTCTGGTTCTTCTGCATCTCGGCAGTGGTCAGATAGCCCTGCTCCTGCATCAGCCGCAGCACGGTGGCGGCCCGGTCCTGAGAGCGCTGCAGGTTATTGGTGGGCGCCAGCGTGGACGGCGCGGTCAGCAGACCGGCCAGCATTGCACCTTCCGCCGGATTCAGCTGGTTGGCCGACTTGCCGAAATAACGCTGCGCCGCGGCCTCAGCCCCATAGGCGCCGCCGCCCATATAGGCGCGGTTCATATAAATCGAGAGGATCTCGTCCTTGGTGTATTTGGCCTCCAGCGCCAGGGCAAACACCGCTTCGGTCGCCTTGCGCCACAGCGAGCTTTTGCGGCAGTCGGCCTCATAGGCGCTTTCACTCTTCCATTCGGCCGGGTCGTACTCACGGCCCAGGCACAAGAGCTTGGCAGTCTGCTGGGTGATGGTGGAGCCGCCATGGCCGGACAGCGGGCCGCGGCCTTCGCTTAGGTTGATCCGCACGGCGCTGGCGATGCCGCGCGGCGAAATGCCGAAATGGCGGTAAAACCGCTTGTCTTCGGTCGCGACAATCGCGTTCTTCAAATGCGGCGAGACGGTATCCGCCGTCACCACACCGCCGAATTGGTCGCCGCGCCAGGCAAAAACCTCGCCCTCGCGGTCCAGCAGCGTGACCGATCCCCGCGCCCGCCCGTCCAGATAGGCGGAGACGTCCGGCAGCTTGACGTACTGAAAGGCCACCGCCAGGCCGACCAGCAGGCAGACCACCATGCCAATGCGCCAGGTAAAGCCCCAAGCCAGCCGGAACGCCCAGGCAAAGGGCGCCAGCAGCAGGCCGATGACCCCGCGCTTTCTGGGCGCGGGCCTGGCGCGCGTCTTTTTGCGGGCGAACAGGCCGAACAGCCCGGGCTTCTTTGTCTTGCGCACGGGTTTCTTGCGCGCAGTTTTTTTCGCGGCAGAGGGCTTCCCCTTGCCGCCCGCGGTATAGCGTTTTTCTGCCACCAGAGGCTTGCGCCCGGATCCTTGAGCCATCGTCATTTCCTGCCCGGTTTGCCCGTTTGCCGCGACAATACTCTGCCTGCCGCGGTTTGTAGAGGGGCAGAATCCGGACCTTTCCCCTTTTGCCAGATGGCCGGTTTTTAAGCGAACCGGGCAAAAGGCGCAAAATTATTGTGCGCTCGCAGAAAGACGCGCGGAAACTCGCTGGGCCTTTCTTTGCAAGACTCGGATCGCCGGTTTTGCTGCAAGTGCGAAATGCATCGGCATGGGGCCGGCGTGAAGCAAATGCAGGGGATGCTGAGATGAAACTGATCATAGCTGCCATCAAGCCCTTCAAGCTGGACGAGGTCCGCGAAGCGCTGACCTCGCTGGGTGTGAGCGGGCTGATGGTCACCGAAATCAAGGGCTTTGGCGCCCAGGCCGGGCACACGGAAATTTACCGCGGCGCCGAGTACGAAGTGAATTTCGTGCCGAAGCTGAAGCTGGAGCTGGTGGTGCCCGCGGATCAGGCCGAGGCGGCCGTCAGCGCCATCGCCGAGACCGCCCGTACCGGCAAGATCGGTGACGGCAAGATTTTTGTTCTGGATGTGGAACAGGCGGTGCGGGTGCGCACCGGCGAAACCAACCTCGAGGCGCTGTAAGCGCGCCCGGCACGGAGGAAAGACATATGACGCAACTGAAACTCCCTTTGGCAGCCCTGGCGCTGACCGCGCTGCCGGGCCTGGCACTGGCCCAGGACGGCCCCGCCCCGGGTGTGAACCCGGCGACCGATACCGTGTTCATCCTGAACTCGCTCCTGTTCCTGATCGGCGGCTGCCTGGTATTCTGGATGGCGGCGGGCTTTGCCATGCTGGAAGCAGGCCTGGTGCGCTCCAAGAACGTGACCATGCAGCTGACCAAGAACATGGCGCTGTTTTCGCTGGCGGCGGTTTTCTACTGGCTGATCGGCTATAACCTGATGTATCCGCTAGGCAACTGGGCAGTTGACGGCGTGCTGTCCGGCGTCTTTGGTCCCGGTGTGCTGGAGGCTGTGGGGATCACCGCAGAAGGGGCAGATGATTATTCCTACGCCTCCACCGGCTCGGATTTCTTCTTTCAGCTGATGTTCTGCGCCGCCACCGCCTCGATCGTGTCGGGCACCTTGGCCGAGCGCATCAAGCTGTGGCCCTTCCTGATCTTCACCATCGTGCTGACCTCGGTAATCTATCCGTTCCAGGCCAGCTGGAAGTGGGGCGGCGGTTTCCTGGAGGAGATGGGCTTCTTGGATTTCGCAGGCTCGACCGTGGTGCATTCGGTGGGCGGCTGGGCCGCGCTGACCGGCGCGCTGATCCTGGGCCCGCGCATCGGCAAGTACAAAGACGGCAAAACCATCCCTATGCCCGGTTCCAACCTGGCGCTGGCAACTCTTGGCTGCTTCATCCTGTGGATGGGCTGGTTCGGCTTTAACGGCGGATCGCAGCTGGCGATGGGCTCGATTGGCGACGTGGCGGACATCTCTCGCATCTTCGCCAACACCAATGCGGCCGCCGCCGGCGGTGCCGTGGCGGCACTGGTGCTGACCCAGCTCTTGTTCCGCAAGCCTGACCTGACGATGATCCTGAACGGCGCGCTGGCGGGCCTGGTGGCGATCACCGCCGAACCGCTGACCCCGGGCCTGGGCCTGGCCACCCTGATCGGGGCCATCGGCGGCGTGATCGTGGTCTTTGCGGTGCCGTTCCTGGACAAGCTGCAGATCGACGACGTGGTCGGCGCCATCCCGGTGCACCTGATCTGCGGCATCTGGGGCACCGTGGCCGTGGTGCTGTCGAACCCCGAAGCCAGCCTGCTGACCCAGCTGACCGGTATCGCCGTGGTGGGTGTGTTCACCGTCGCTGCCTCGGCCGTGGTCTGGATCATCCTGCGTGCCACCATGGGCATCCGGGTCGAGGAAGAGGATGAGGTCAACGGGCTCGACATGGCAGAGCTGGGCATGGAGGCCTACCCGGAGTTCTCGCCGAGCTGATTTTACAGCCCTTGAACCAAAAGCGCGGCGCCTGCTTCAGGCGCCGCGTTTGCATTTGGCCGAGACACCAATTCAGCAGCCCAACCCCTAGACCGATCATCCGCCAAGGATTGGCAGCACGTTTCCGGTGTATAAAGCGGACTTTGAAGTGATCAGCCCGGCCGCTCCGCCGAAGCCTTTGATGCAAGCTGCGGTTCCTGGCGAAGAGGCCCTGAAATGAAGCCAGCGGCCGATTTCTTGTCACGGATTCGCTCCGCATTATATCTTTGGCCCAGAGGCGCGATGACCTTGGTTTACAAGTTAGCTACAGCCGTTCCTTCGAATGACCGAAGGCACGGCAGTTTTTTGAGGAACGGATCATCCGGCCTTGCTACGGGCTGCTGACAGGCAATTCCGGAGAGGGCAGATCCCGCGGCGGGTCAAGGGGGCTCGGATATGAAACCCAATTTTATTATTGCCGGTGCTCCTAAGTCCGCGACTTCCTGGCTGGTGAATGCGCTGAAGCGCCACCCTGATACCTACCTGCCCCGAAGCGAGCTGCACTTTTTCAATATCAAAGAAAACTACGCACGCGGCTTTGACTGGTACTGCGGGAAATTCGATCCTGGGAAGGGGCGGCGCGCCATTGGCGAAAAAACTCCGAACTACATGTGGATTACACCGGCCCCGCACAAAAGCCGCTTCGGCACCCATCTTCCAGACATCCATAAGGCCATTCATGGCCTGCTTCCAAACGTCAAGCTGATCTTTGTGCTGCGCGACCCGGTAGACCGCTTGGTCTCGGCTTTCAACCATTACCGCAGAAGCGGGCAGTTTTCACCGTATTGGGACTTGGAAGATGTTGTCTTTGGCCGCAAGGCCCATCTGGGTGAGAAATACGGCCTGATCGACATGGGGCTTTATGCGAAACACCTCGAGGCCTATTATCAGCTGTTTGACCGAAGCCGCTTGAAAGTGATCATTACCGAAACCGACATCAAAGGCGCTGCGGATAAGACTCTGATGGATATCTGCCGGTTTCTGGATATTGATCCCGCACATCCGGAGATGAACCCAGGAAAGGAAGTTAATCCCTTTGACCCCATCCGGGTCTCGCAGGCCTACCTGAACTATCTCAACCCGTTTCCGAATGTGAAACCGCTCAAGCGTGGCGCGCGGTTCGCCTCAAAGATCCTAAAGGGGCCACCGCTAGAAAAATATAAACCGGACGAGAATATCCTGAAGCAAATCGCTGCAGTCTATGCCGAGCCCAACCAAGAACTATTCACCTTGATTGGGCGGCAGGATGTGGACTGGAAGTAACCCGCCCCGCGGGACAGTGCAGCCTGCACGCGGGCTGCGCCAAAAGGCGCAACCCGAGGTTTGTGAGCTGCATTAAACGCCGGCGTCGACAATCGCCTTGGCCAGCACCGGCACGGTCTGTGCATTCAAACCAGCAATGTTCAGGCGGCTGTCGCCGACCATGTAGATCCCATTGTCGACCCGCATCTTCTCGACCAGATTCGGCGTGGTGCCCAAAAGCGAGAACATGCCGCGGTGCTGGGCAATGAAGCTGAACCGGTCGGAGCCGGTCAGCCGCTGCAGCTCATCCGCCAATTGCTGGCGCAGGCCGAGCATGCCGAGGCGCACCTCTTCCAGCTCTGCCGCCCAGTCGGCGCGCAGTGCGTCGTCGTTCAGGATCATGGTCACCAGACGGGCGCCGTGGTCCGGCGGGAAGGAGTAGTTCTGCCGGTTCAGGAACGCCAGTGTGCCCTGGTTCAGCGCCTGCGCGGAGGTATCGTTGGAGACCGCCACCAAGAGGCCGGTACGCTCACGGTAGATGCCGAAGTTCTTGGAGCAGCTTGCGGCGATCAGCGTTTCCGGGCAGCTGGAGGCCACCAGGCTTACGCCCAGCGCATCCTGTTCCAGACCGTCGCCAAAGCCCTGATAAGCGATGTCGATCATCGGAATCAGGCCGCGCTCGTTCAGCAGCGCGATGACCTCTTTCCACTGCACCTCATTGAGGTTGGCGCCAGTCGGGTTGTGGCAGCAGCCGTGCAGCAGCACCACGTCGCCCTTCTCAGCGCCCTTCAGGTCTTCCATCATGCCGTCGAAGTTCACGCCGCGGGTGTCGCGGTCGAAGTAGCGGTAGACGACGGTTTCGATGCCGACATACTTGAGGATCGAGACGTGGTTCGGCCAGGTCGGATCCGACACAAAGACGCGCGCCTTGGGGTTGGCCATCTGGATCAGCTCAAACGCCTGGCGCACCGCACCGGTGCCGCCGGGAGTGGCCGCCGCCGCGATGTTTTCACGCGCCACCGCATCGCCCAGGATCAGCTTGATCATCGCGTCCGAATAGGCCGGATCGCCCGCCAGGCCGACATAGGCCTTGGTGGTCTGCTCTTCCCACAGCTTGTGCTCCGCTGCCTTGATCGCGCGCATCACCGGGGTGACGCCCTCGGCGTTCTTGTAGACGCCGACGCCAAGGTCGATCTTATCCGCGCGCGGGTCGTCGCGGTACATCTGCATCAGCGCCAGGATCTTGTCGGCGGGCTGGGGTTTCAGGGTCTCGAACATCAGTTCTCTCCGGTAGCAACGGGAAGGGTCGGGAAGGCACCCCACTCCACCCAGGACCCGTCATAAAGCGAATGATCGGTCTTGCCGGTCCGCTCCAGGGCGAGGCTGAGGATGGCGGCGGTGACGCCCGATCCGCAGGAAGTAATTGCAGGTTTGCTCAAATCGACACCGGCGCTTTCAAAGGCGGCGCGAATGCCCTCGGGATCCTTCATGGTGCCATCTTCATTAAGCACCTGGCCGAATGGCACGTTCTTGGAGCCCGGGATGTGGCCCGCGCGCAGGCCCTCGCGCGGCTCCGGCGCGTCGCCGCGGAAGCGTTCAGCGGAGCGGGCGTCGATGATCTCATGATCGCCCAGCTTGGCGGCGGCAGAGACCTGGGTCACGTCGCGCACCATATGATTTTGCACCCGCACCGTCATATGGCGGTCGCGGATCACCGGCGGCAGGTCCTCAACCGGATGGCCCTCGGCCTGCCACTTCGGGAAACCGCCGTCCAGCACCGCAACATTTGTCTGGCCCATGAGCCGGAACAGCCACCAGACACGGGCCGCCGAAAACAGGCCCGCGCCGTCATAGATCACCACCTGGTGACCGTCGCCCACGCCCATGGCGCGCAGCTTGGACATGAACTTCTCAACCGGCGGCACCATATGCGGCAGGTCGGAGCGGTTGTCGGAAATCTCGTCAATGTCGAAGAACCGCGCGCCGGGGATGTGGGCGGCCTCATACTCCGCCCGGGCGTCGCGGCCCTGTTGCGGCAGATACCATGACGCGTCCAGCACCCGCAGATCCGGGTCCTTCAGATGGGCGGCCAGCCAGTCCGTGGAAACCAGCGTCTTCGGATCGTCCTGCATCAAAGCGTCTCCCTATCTGCACATAGCGCCATGGGTACATCCGGCAGCACAGCGGTGCAAGGTATCCCCGCTCTCTACCTGCGGTTACAAAATTCTTGCGGGCCTTTAACGCGCCGGCAATAAACGGGGACCATTGTTTGAGCTTGTTATTGCAGAGGCGTATTGCCATGCCCGGTATTCGACGCATTTTTTCAGCCCTCCTCGTTTTCCTTTCGCTGGCCAGCCCCCAGGCGCTGCGCGCAAGTTGCGTGGAAATTGGAAAAACTTGCATAAATGACAATGACTTGAAGGCGCAGATCAGGATCGGGAGCCATACACCGGACTTGCAGGGGCTGGAACGGTTCACGCATCTGAGGGAACTGACACTGATGGCCGATCTGCGGTTTGACGCGCCGGTCGACCTGTCGCCGCTGGAGGCATTGCCCGGGCTGGAGCGGCTGGCGCTGGTCAGCATCACCGCGCCGGACCTAGCACCGCTCACCCGGCTGCCGGGGCTTAAGCGGCTGAGCCTTGATTCTGTGCACGCGCCGGACTTCAACCCGCTGGCCAGCATGGCCGGGCTGGAGCACCTGTCGGTCTGGGGCATTAAAGAGGTCACCGATCTGTCCTTCGCGCGCGGTCTGACGCGGCTGCAAAGCCTGAACATCGCCGATTCCGGCGTCACCGACCTGAGCCCCCTGGAGGGTCTTCAAGAACTGGAGGTCTTTCTGGCCTTCAACACACAGGTCTCCGACCTGAGCCCGCTGGCGGCCGCAAATCTGCGGGTGGCCTGGATCTCCAATTGCCCGGTCGAAAGCGTCGCCACACTGGCCGCCTCGGACCGGCTGGAGATGCTGCGGGCCGATGGCACCCGGCTGCAAAGCCTGGAGGGGCTGCAGAACAAGCCGGCGCTGCAAACCCTGATCCTGTCGGACACACCGGTGGCGGAGCTGGCGCCGATCGCGGATGCGGCCAGCCTGAATGAACTGGCGCTGGACGGCACGAAGGTCAGCGATCTCTCACCGCTGACCGGATTGAACGCGCTGCGCAAGCTGACCCTCAAGGGCACCGCGGTCACCAGCCTGAAACCGCTCGCGGGCAAGAACCTGCGGGAGCTTTCGGTGACCGATACGGCGGTCGCGGACCTGGACGGGGTTCAGGATATGCACGACCTGTGGGAGCTCAGCATATCCGGGACCGGCATCCGCGATTTGACCCCGCTCACCGGATTGAGAAAGCTTGCCATTCTGCGGGTGATCGGCCTGCCTGCCGCGGCGCTGCAACCGCTTTTGGAGATCGACAGCCTGCGGATCGTCTTTGCCGGCCCCTCGCTGACGTCGCGCAAGCGACTGCTGGGCCGGGAAAAGATCACGGAATACATCACCGGCCATCAGTGATCCGTCAGGTCCTACCGGCCTTCCCGGCCTCTGCCGCGGCATCAGGCTGGTTCACTGGCGGTTTCCCAAGACCTCAGGCCACCACCCGCAAGCGCGGCGGTTCCGGCCGGGCCGCCGCCTGCCCCGCAGGAAACCGGTGCGCAAAGGCGAGGCCCGCCCGGATCACATGCGGGTCCATATGCCCGCCTGTCACCTCAGCGACGGCTTCGCGCGCCCCCGGCGTCTGGTCCCGGCGCATGTGGTGCAGCATCTGCAGCAGCGCCGCCTCATCCGGGGTCAACGTCCCGCGAAGCCCCAGGTCGAAGGGGTCGATGGACGCAAACTGCCGGTCGCGGCAGTCCAGCACCGCCCGCAGCAATTTCATAAGCGCGTGCGCCGCCGGCAGGCCGATGGCCTCGCCCCAGCGCTCCGCAGCCACCATGTAGGCCCTCTGCCACGCCTGGCTCTCCGGTGTCTCGTAACTCAGCAGAAACTGCCGCATGACCGGCAGCAGCCCGGTCTCAAAGGCGTCAAACCCATGCGCCGCCAGCCCGGCCTCGTGCGAAGGTTCCCTCATTCGCTTTCCCCTGGTGAAGTTTGGGCAGCAGGCGGGCTCTCCTCTCCGACCGGGCCTGATCCAGAGGCGAATCTGCTGGGCAGTATTTTTCTGACCTATTTAGTCAGGAAATGCAATAACCAGTGAGGATCGAACAGCGCCTTGCGGCGCTGGCCTGCGGCGGGAGTAGTTTCACAAAGGCGAAAGGGAGCCGTACGAGCGCTCGCCGGAGGCTTTACCGCGCGTCTTTCAACAGCCGCTGCTTCTGCCGGCCCCAGTCGCGCTTGGCCTGGGTTTCACGCTTGTCGTGCAGTTTCTTGCCCTTGGCGATGCCCAGCTTGATCTTGGCGCGGCCCTTGTGGTTGAAATAAATCACCAGCGGCACCAGCGTCATCCCCTTGCGCTGCGTGAGGTTCCACAGATCCGCCAATTCCTTCTTGGACACCAGCAGTTTGCGGCGGCGGCGCTCCTCATGCTTGAACACCTTGGCCTGCTCATAGGGCGGGATGTAGGAGTTCACCAGCCACAGCTCGCCATTTTCCACCGCAGCATAAGAATCAGCGATATTGGTGCCGTTGCCGCGCAGCGCCTTGACCTCGGACCCATCCAGCACGATGCCGCACTCGATGTCGTCCTCGATCGCGTAATCGAAGCGCGCCCGCCGGTTCTCGGCGATCACCTTGTAATTCGGGTCTGATGTCTGCTTTTTCTTGGCCATGGGCGGCAGATGTAAGGCCGCGCAGCGGCGGGCGCAAGATGGCGCTCACATCTTGCGGCTGCGCAGCAGCGTGAAAACACCACTGCCTACGACCACTGCGCTGCCGATCAGGGTCAGCGCATCGGGCTGCTCGCCGAACACCAGCACCCCCAGCACCATGGCAAAGACCAGCCGGGTATAGCGGAACGGTGCTATGACAGAGATTTCGCCCGCCCGCATCGCGCCCGACAAGGCGTTATAGGCAATAACCCCGATCACCGTCGCCGCCGCGATATCCAGCCAGTTGCGCGGGGCCGGCCAGACAGCGCCGCCGGTCCAGCCCAGCGCAATCGCGCCGGCAACCACCAGCATGGCAAAGCCCAGGAAACCCAGCTGATTGTTGCTCATATCCCTGGGTGCGGCGCGGGTGGCCAGATCGCGGCCCGCGAACCCCAGCGTGCCGGCCACCGCAAACAGCGAGGCAGGCTCAAACCCGCTGAGACCCGGCCGCAGGATCAGCAGCACCCCGGCAAAGCCCAGCCCGATCGCCAGCCAGCGCCGCCACCCGACGGTTTCACCAAAGAACACCACCGCGCCGGCCGCCACCACCAGCGGCGTCGCCTGCAAGATGGCCGAGGCTGAGGACAAAGGCGTCAGCGCAATCGCCAGTGTGTAACACAAGCGTCCTGCGACCTCTGCCACAGAACGCCACAGCATCGGGCGCGTGCCAAAGCCCGGGTGCCAGGGGGCGTGACCTTGCGCACGCGCCATCGCAGCAAAGAGCACCATACCGCCCAGGCCGAACAGGATCAGGATCTGTCCCACCGGCAGGCTGGCAGCGGCGGATTTGATGAACATGTCCTCCAGCGCAAAGGCCGCCATGGCCAGCACCATCAGAAGACTTCCGCGCAGCGTGTCCATTCCGGTGCTCCTCAAATCCCTGAACGTCAATGGCTTGGGCAAGTGGTAGGGAGCTGATCAACAATGCACAAGTGAAGCAATTCAATCCCGCTGCGTCAGACCCGCCTGCCGGTAGTGATGCATGTTCAGGAAGGCCGCACCGGTCTCCAGGCTGCGGTAGCCATGCGGCTGATCGGCGGCAAAGCGCAGGCCTTGGCCTGCCTCCAGCGCCACCCACTGGCCGTCTTTCAGCACCTCCATCGACCCATGCAGCACAAAGACTTCCTCGGTCACGCCGGTGTCATGCGGCTGAGACTGGTGGCTCTGGCCCGGCTTCAGCGTGACCTGAAAGGTCTCGGCGCCTAGCAGCGGGTCGAATGGAAAGACGATCTTGACCCCGATGCTGCCGGGGAATTGCACCGTTTCATAAACACCCGTTGCCGCGCTCACCGGCCGCGCCGCCTCTCCCAGCAGAGCGGTCAGCGGCAGGTGGAACCCCTTGGCGATTTTCCACAGCGTCGCAATTGTCGGGCTTGATTCGCCGCGCTCGATCTGGCCCAGCATCGCCTTGCTGACACCGGTGATCTCTGCCGCTTTGGACAGGCTAAGCCCCGCCGCAGACCGGATTTCCCGCAGGTTCAGGGTGATGCCGTCATCGCTCATTGTTTCTGCCCGTCAAAAAAGCCTTGTGCGCTATAACGCACGGCGTGTAGTGTGCGCTATAACGCACGAAACCCCTACCCGATCCGGCGCCAGAGGAAAACCCGCATGCTCAAGGATCTGAAACTGTCGCATATCGTATCCGGCGCCGTCGCGGTTCTGGTCGGCTACACCGGATCGGTCGCGATCATCTTTCAGGCGATCGAGTCGGTGGGTGCCACGCAGGCGCAGGCCAACAGCTGGATGCTGGTGCTGGGGCTGGGCACGGGCATCACCTGCCTGATTTTGTCGCTGATCTACCGGATGCCGATCCTGACAGCCTGGTCGACACCGGGCGCCGCGCTGCTGGCGGTCAGCCTCAATGGCGTCCCGCTGGCGGAGGCGGTGGGTGCTTTCCTCCTCTGCGCAGCCCTGCTGACCCTCACCGGCATCACCGGCTGGTTCGCCGCGCTCTCCCGGCTGATCCCCGACAGCCTGGCCAGCGCCATGCTGGCGGGCATCCTGTTCCAGTTCGGGCTTTCGGCCTTCACGTCGCTGCAAACCGACACTGCATTGGTCGCTGTCATGGGCCTTACCTTCCTTACAGGCCGCAAGCTGTTTCCCCGCTACTGTATCCCCGCGGTGCTCGCTGCGGGCGTAGCCTGGTGCGCAGGCACCGGAGCATTCGGCAACCTGGAAGCGCTGAACCTTACACTCGCCCTGCCTGAGTTCGTGATGCCCGCCTTCTCGCTTCCGGTGCTGATCGGCATCGGCCTGCCGCTCTACATCGTCACCATGTCCTCACAGAACATGCCGGGCGTGGTCGCGCTGAAGGCCTGCGGCTATGAACCTCCGGTCTCCGCCAGCCTCACTGTCACCGGCTTGGCCTCGCTGATCCTGGCCCCTTTCGGCGGCTTCGCCTTCAATCTCGCTGCCATCACCGCCGCCATCTGCGCGGGCCCCGAGGCAGACGAGAACCCGGACACTCGTTACCTGGCGGGCGTGATGACGGGCCTCGTCTACATCCTGGTGGGGCTCGGCGGCGCCACCGTCATCAGCCTGTTCTTGATCGCACCCAAGGCACTGATCGCTACTGTCGCGGGCCTCGCACTGCTGGCGACCATCGGCAACAGCCTGTCCGCTGCGCTGGCGGAGCCGCAGGGGCGCGAGGCGGCGCTGATCACCTTCATGACCACGGTCTCCGGCATCAGCTTCCTGGGAATCGGCGCGCCGTTCTGGGCGCTGCTGCTGGGGCTTGCGGTGAATCACTGGCTGAAGCCCCCCGAACCGGTCCCGGTCCGCGCCTGAGGAAACACCCCCAGAGACATTTCGCCACTGAAATCCGGCGCAAACTGCGCCAATATTACCGAAGAGAGCCCCGCCCGGTTGCCTTTATTGCGCAAATCGTGTCCCTGAGGGCAAAGACTAAGGGAACCAGCCTGATGCCAAAGTACCGATCCAGAACCTCCACCCATGGCCGCAACATGGCGGGCGCGCGCGGATTGTGGCGCGCCACCGGCATGAAGGATGATGATTTCGGCAAACCGATCATCGCCATCGTCAACTCCTTCACCCAGTTCGTGCCCGGCCACGTCCACCTCAAGGACCTGGGCCAGATGGTCGCCCGCGAGGTCGAGACGGCCGGCGGCGTCGCCAAGGAGTTCAACACCATCGCAGTGGATGACGGCATCGCCATGGGCCACGACGGCATGCTCTACTCGCTGCCCTCGCGCGAAGTGATTGCCGACAGCGTCGAATACATGGTCAACGCGCACTGTGCGGACGCCATGGTCTGCATCTCCAACTGCGACAAGATCACTCCAGGCATGCTGATGGCCGCCATGCGCCTCAACATCCCGGCGATCTTTGTCTCCGGCGGCCCCATGGAAGCAGGCAAGATCGACATCGCCGATCTGGACATGAAGAAGATCGACCTGGTGGACGCCATGGTCGCCGCGGCAGATGACAAGTTCACCGACGAGCAGGTCAAGCACATCGAGGAAAACGCCTGCCCGACCTGCGGCTCCTGCTCCGGCATGTTCACCGCCAACTCGATGAACTGCCTGGCCGAGGCGCTGGGGCTGGCGCTGCCGGGCAACGGTTCGACGCTCGCCACCCATGCGGACCGCAAGGAGCTGTTCCTGGAAGCAGGCCGCAAGATCGTCGAGATCACCAAGCGCCACTACCAGGACGAGGAAAAGGGCTTCCTGCCGCGCGAGATCGCCACTTTCGAGGCCTTCGAGAACGCGATGAGCCTCGATATCGCCATGGGCGGCTCCACCAATACCGTCCTGCACCTGCTGGCCATCGCCAACGAGGGCGAGGTGGATTTCACCATGTCCGACATGGACCGTCTCAGCCGCCGGGTGCCCTGCCTGTGCAAGGTGGCGCCGAACATCCACAACGTCCACATGGAGGACGTGCACCGCGCGGGCGGCATCTTCTCGATCCTGGGCGAGCTGAGCCGCGCCGGGCTGCTGCACGAGGATTGCCACACCGTGCATACCGCCACCATGGGCGAAGCGATTGCCAAGTGGGACATCAAGGTCGCCAACAATCCGGAGGCTGAGGCGCTGTTCAAGGCTGCCCCCGGCGGCGTGCGCACCACGCAGGCGTTCTCCCAGGCCAACCGCTACAAGGAGCTGGACACCGACCGCGAAGGCGGCGTGATCCGCGCCAAGGAGCACGCCTTCAGCCAGGACGGCGGGCTTGCTGTGCTGTTCGGCAACATTGCCCGGGACGGCTGCATTGTGAAGACCGCGGGCGTCGATGAGCACATCCTGAAGTTCACCGGTTCCGCCTATGTCTGCGAAAGCCAGGACGCGGCGGTGAACGACATCCTGACCGGCAAGGTCAAGGAAGGCGATGTGGTGGTGATCCGCTACGAGGGCCCGCGCGGCGGCCCGGGGATGCAAGAAATGCTCTACCCGACCTCTTACCTGAAATCGAAGGGCCTCGGCAAAGCCTGCGCGCTGCTGACCGACGGCCGCTTCTCCGGCGGCACCTCGGGCCTGTCGATCGGCCACGTCTCCCCCGAGGCAGCCGAAGGCGGCACCATCGGCCTGGTGCGTCCGGGCGACAAGATCGAGATCGACATCCCCAACCGCACGATCCACCTGGCGGTCTCCGACGAGGAGTTGGCCGCGCGCCGCGAAGAGCAGGACGCCAAGGGCTGGAAACCGGCCGAGCCGCGCAAGCGCAAGGTCTCCAAGGCGCTGAAGGCCTATGCGCTGCTGGCCACTTCTGCCGCCAAAGGCGCCGTGCGCGCGCTGCCTGACGAGGACTAAGGCAGGACACTCGCAGGGAGATGCCAAACCCGCCGCTCAAACGCGGCGGGTTTTCTTTTGCGTCCCGCGCCTGAGACCGCTTCTCAGCAAACTTCCTTCATCCGCAAAGCTCTCCCGCCCCAGCTATGGCCCGCTGGCTGACGCCAGCACGCCAAGCCGCGTTGGGCCAAGCGCCGTGCTGACGCACGGCGCGCCTCCGGCGGGAGTATTTGGGCAAAGGTGAAGCCGGATGGCCAATTGCAGCACCCGCCCGCGCCGCGCCAGCGGCGCCGGGCCCAAGGCTTGGCGCGGCATCTTCGATGCTGCGCCACAGGCGCGGGAGCTCCCGTTGCGCCCCGGCCCGGCTACTCCCCCAGCTTGGCGTGCACCTCGTCCAGGTCGATCTCGCCCACCGGCATCTTGTTGGCCGGGTTCTCGAAATCATATTTGAACAGCTCGAAATCGCGCTTGTAGATCTCATAGACCAGATGCATCGAGAGGTCGTCGAAGTAATCCTCCACCGGGTGCGCCCGCTTGGGGCCGTGGCCTTCGCTTTCGTTGAAGCGCGGAATTGCGGCGAGGTCGACGGCATGCGGTGTCTCGATCGCGTCCAGCACCTGCTGCATCCCGTCGTTGAAAGCCTCGGTCCAGAAGATCCGGTTGTAGCGCCCGCCGTTCAGGATGAAGGTCGACACATGCCCGGACATCGCCGACCAGTGGATGTCCGGGTCCATCGGGCGGCGCCAGCGGATGGTGTCGCGCACGAACAGCAGGAACCGGCGGAAGCTGGCGATCTGGTCGAACTCCTGCTTGCCGTCGTCGCCGCCGACCTCGATCCCGTATTCATAGACCAGCTTCGGCACCAGGTTGCCGCGGTAGCGGCGGCCGTTGCGCTGGATGCCGCAGATCTTGTCGAAAAAGGAGCTGAGGATGCGGGTATAGGGGTTGCGCACGCAGGTGAAGGCATAGGCCCGCTGCCCCTGCACATTGCGGGTGATCGGCTTTTGGCTGTGCTCCAGCGCCCATTTGTGCAGGCCGTCCTCGGCGTCGTGGATGTCACCGTCAAAGAACCGCCCGTGATCGGAGTAATAGAGGATCTGCCCGATCGTCGAGCAGGCGCATTTCGGCACAACCCTGTAGACCACGCTTTCACTTTCCGTCATCCAGGTGCCGGGAAACCCCATCTGCTGCCCTCATTTGCTTCTTGCGCTGTGTTCCAGCACTAATCGCATATGTTTACCCAAACGGGAACTATCTGGTTTATTCGTACTCTCAGCCCGCTTATCAAGAGAAACAATCAGGCAAGACAAGGCGCTCCGTCCCTCCTATGGCGAAAATCGCATATATCCTGCTCTGCCACAAAGACCCCGAGGCAATTATCCAGCAGGCTGAACAGCTGACTGCGGCCGGCGACTACATGGCAATTCACTTCGACGGGCGGGCAGCGGCGGAAGACTATCAGCGGATCCGGGCAGAGCTGGCCGGCAACCCCAATGTGGCGTTTGCCGGAAAGCGGATCAAATGCGGCTGGGGGGAATGGTCGCTGGTGCAGGCCACCCTGCAGGCGCTGCGCAGCGCAGTGGAGGAGTTTCCGCGCGCCACCCATTTCTACATGCTGTCGGGCGATTGCATGGCGGTGAAGACGGCGGAATATGCCCGCCGCTTCCTCGACGAGCACGATAAAGACTTCATTGAGAGCTTCGATTTCTTCGAAAGCGACTGGATCAAGACCGGCATGAAGGAAGACCGGCTGATCTACCGGCACTTTTTCAATGAGCGCAAGCACAAGCAGCTGTTTTACTGGAGCCACGGGCTGCAGAAACGGCTGGGGCTGCAACGCGGGATACCGTCCGATATACAGGTGCAGATCGGCAGCCAGTGGTGGTGCCTGCGCCGCCGCACGGTGGAGTGGATCCTGAAGTTCATCCGCAAGCGCCGCGACGTGATACGCTTCTTCCGCACCACCTGGATTCCGGATGAGACGTTTTTTCAGACCCTGGTGCGCCACCTGGTCCCTGAGGCGGAAATCGAAAGCCGCACCCTCACGTTCCTGATGTTCACCGACTACGGGATGCCGGTGAATTTCTACAACGACCACTATGATCTGTTGCTGAGCCAGGACTTTTTGTTTGCCCGCAAGATCAGCCCAGGCGCCAAGGAGCTGAAATCACGCCTGGGACGGCTTTATGCGGCGCAAGGCGCCGACTTCCAGATCTCCAACGAGGGCCGCAGCCTGTACAGATTCCTGGCCCAGCGCGGCCGCATCGGGCGCCGCTTTGCGCCGCGGTTCTGGGAAACCGAAAGCACCCTGGGGCGCGAGCGTGAACTGCTGATCGTGGTCTGCAAGAAATGGCACGTTGCCAAGCGGCTGCTGGGGCAGATCCGCCAGGTGACAAACATCCCCGCCATTGAGTATCTGTTCAACGAAGAAGACACCGCCCTGCCCGACCTTGGCGGCATCCAGGCAGCGCTGATGAAGCGCACCCGCCACCGCCGGGCGCTGGTGCGGATGCTGTTCGAATACTACGGGACGGATCAGCTGATTATCTGCCTGGACCCTGCTGCCATCGACCTGATGAATGATTTCCATTCCGACCGCTCCTCGACCCGGTTCCTGCATATTGAGTGCGCGTTCAGCGACGACTACCTGATCGGCCATGCGCACCGGGTTGGCCTCGCGGGCGAGCGCACGCCGCAGTTGACGCTGGAACGGCTGCTGCCGACGATCCGGAACGATATCCTGCACGAAAGCGACCGCATTCGGGATGCGGGCTACAGCCAGCTGTATCACCTGCGCGAGGGGGCCAGCCCGGAGGAAAACGCAAGTCAGCTCAGCGGTTTCCTGAATGTGTCCGGCGGCAAGGCGATGGAGATTGCCGCAACCCGCTGCCTGTTTGACGACTGAGGCGGCTGCCGCGCATGCAACGGCAAGAGATTGACAAGCCGCAACCTGTGGCCTCGTCATGGGCCGGTGAAAGGGGCCGCCCGGCGCTGATCAGCAACCCGAACAGCAAAAGGGGTAAAGGATGGCAGACCAGGCAGAACGCAAGGCCGTCTTCCTGACCGGCAGCCTGATGCGGCATGTCACCCGCATGTCGCTGACGGCCAGCATCGGGCTGATGGCGATGTTTGCGGTCGATTTCGTCGACATGGCCTTTATCGCCATGCTGGGCAATGACGCGCTGGCGGCTGCGGTGGGCTATGCGGGCACCCTGCTGTTCTTCACCAATTCGATCAATATCGGGCTGTCAATTGCCGCAGGCTCCTTGGTGGCGCGGGAGTTGGGGGCGGGCCGGCCGGATCAGGCCCGGCATTACGCCACCAGCGTCGCGGCTATTGGCGTTCTGACGGGGCTGGTGATGCCGGTCGTTGTGCTGGCCTATCTGGAGCAGATCCTGACGCTGCTCGGTGCGCAGGACGAGGTGCTGAGGCGGGCGATGCGCTATGTCTGGATCATCCTGCCAACGATGTGGGTAATGGCGCTGGCGATGACCGGCATGGCGGTGCTCCGCGCCCATGGCGACGCACGCCGCTCGATGGTGGCGACGCTTTACGGCGGCGGGCTGAACGCGGTGCTGGACCCGCTGCTGATCTTTGGCCTGGGGCTGGGGCTGGACGGGGCGGCCATCGCCTCTGTGCTGGCCCGGGCCTGCATGCTCGGCGCTGCCTTTTGGCCCGCTATCCGGGTGCACCGGGGGTTCATGCGGCCTGCGTTCGGGCAGATTGCCGGCGATCTGCGGGCGATCCGGTCGATTGCGGTGCCGGCGGTGCTGACCAATATCGCCACGCCGGTCGGCAATGCCATTGTGCTGCGCGAGATCGCCCAGTTCGGCACTGAAGCGGTGGCCGGCATGGCGGTGATCGGCCGCCTGATGCCGGTGGCGTTCTCGGTGATCTTTGCGCTGTCGGGCGCCATTGGCCCGATCATCGGCCAGAACTTCGGCGCCGGGCAGTTCGCCCGCGTCCGCCAGGCCTTTGCGGCCGGAATTACCTTTACCGCTGTTTACGTGCTGCTGATGGCCGTCGTGCTGTTTGCGCTCAGGGTGCCGATAGCCGATCTGTTCTCAGCCACCGGGGAGACCCGCAGGCTGATCTACCTGTTCTGCGGGCCGCTGGCGCTGGCCTATTTCTTCAACGGGGTGATCTTTGTCGAGAACGCCAGCTTCAACAACCTGGGCAGGCCAGTCTATTCCACCTGGATCAACTGGGGCCGCCACACCCTGGGCACCTGGCCGCTGGCGGTGCTGGGCGGCCACTTGGCCGGTGCGCCGGGGGTGCTTCTGGGCCAGGCCGCAGGCGGGATGATCTTTGCCGGGCTTGGCGGGCTTCTGGTGCACAGGGTGCTGGCGGGCCTCACCCGGCCTGCCCCGGTCGATGCCTTTGCGCCGCAGAACCGGTTGCACGCCCTGCTGGGCCGCCGCGGCTGGTAGCGCCGCTACAGCCTGCCGGCCACTGCCAAGTGCTCGGCAATCCAGTCGAACACCAGGCTGGGCCCCTGCAGGCGGCTGGAATAGTCGCGCGACATCACATAGCCGGCATCGCTTGCCACCACATCCGGCACCGCCTGCACCAGCGCGCCGCTCTGCAGCAGCCGGTCGATCAGCCCCAGCCAGCCCAGCGCAATGCCGTCGCCGGACACCGCCGACTGAACCACCATGTCGTAGTTGTTGAAACTGATGTAATGCTTCGACCGCTCCCCCGTGATGCCCAGGCGGTCGAACCACCCCTGCCAGGTCTGCCACTCTGCCGAGGCCGGTTTCGACAGGCTGAGCAGCTGGCAATCCAGCAGGCCGGCGGCCGAGGACACCGGGCCGTGCCGTTCCAGATAGGCCGGGCTGCACACCGCCCCGACCCGCTCCTGCAGCAGCATCACGTCACCGCCGCCCATGCTGCTGCGCGGGCCGACGTGAATCTTGATATCGCAATCCTCGCCGTAATCATCCGGCGGCACCTGGCTGGCCAGGATCTGGATCTCGATCTCATCCCCCAGCTCCGCCCGCAGATGCGACAGCCGCGGCAGCAGCCAGAAGCTGGCAAAGGCAAAATCCGCCGAAATCCGCACCCTCGGCCGGGACTTGCGCTCCAGCAGCGACGCCAGGGAATTGCCGATTTGCGTCATCGCCGGGCGCACCACATTGAGCAGCCGCACACCTTCGTTTGTCAGCGACACGCCGCGGTGCTCGCGCCGGAACAGGGCAATGCCCAATTCGGTCTCAAGCCCTTTGATCTTCTGTGAAACAGCCGACTGCGTCAGCCCCAGCGCCTCTGCCGCGCCAGTGAAGTTGCCATGCCGCGCCACCAGGTCGAACGTGTGAAGCGCGACCAGGTTGTAGCTGAGCTTCCTATTAATGCTGCTAATGTCATCCATAAATAATTGCTTACTGCAAAAGGCAGAGTTTTTATAACAGAAAAGCCCTGCGCAAATTCTGTTAAGGCCGCGCCCCCCGGCGGCAGCAACCGGCAGATCACAGGAAGCAGGGATACCGGATGTCAGTTAATCCTCATCTGACGGAGCTGCCGGCCGGAAAATTCGGCTGGGGCATTTGGCAGGGTTTCGACCGGATCGCCGCCATCTCATCCAGGTGTCTGATTGGCAGACCGGCGGTCTGCCCTGAGGCCTCGCCGGACCGATCGGGCGCGCTGCGCAACCATCCAGCACTTTACAAGCTTCACCGCTGCTTCATGCTAGGGGCAGATGTGTTCAACCGAAGGACCAGACAATGACCAAATACTACAACAGGGAAACCTTCCACCCCGCGGTGCGGATGCATGCCAGGGAAGTTGCGCAACACAAACTGGACCGGCGTGAGTTCCTGAGCCGCGCAACCGCGCTGGGTGTGACCGCCTCTGCCGCCTATGGCATGATCGGCCTCAGCCAGCCGGTGCAAGCAGCCGCCAATGTCCAGGAGGGCGGCACCATCCGCATCCAGCAAGTGGTGCGCGCATTGCTGGATCCGCCGCTGTTCAACTGGCCGCAGCTGGGCAATGTGGTGCGCGGCTATATGGAATACCTGGTGCAGTACAACGCCGACGGAACCTTTGAACCCCGGCTGCTGGAAAGCTGGGAAGTCAACGAGGACGCCACCGAGTACCTGCTGCATATCCGCCCCGGAGTGAACTGGAACGATGGGCGCGGCACCCTGACGGCCAAGGACGTGGCCTACAATTTTGCCCGCTGGTGCAATGGCAAATGGGAAGGCAACTCAATGGCGGCCCGTATGGGCTCCTTGCAGAACGAGGCTGGCGACGGCCCCGCCGAGGGCGCGCTGGAGGTGGTCGACGACCTGACCCTCAAGGTGAAGCTGACCCGCCCCGACATCACCATCATCCCGGCGGTGACCGAATACCCCGCCGCGATCGTGCCGGACGGCTGGTCAGGCGACCCGGGCGCCGACCCGATCGGCACCGGCCCCTACAAGCTGGTTGAATACGAGGTCGGCGTGAAGGCGGTGCTGGAGAAGAACCCGGACCATGAATGGTGGGGTGAAGGCGCCCATTTGGACCGGATTGAGTTCATCGACTTCGGCACCGACGGCGCCACCCACCTGTCGGCGGCGGAGTCGGAAGAAATCGACATGACCTACGAAACCGTGGGCGAATATGTCGACATCTTCACCTCCATTGGCTGGAACGTCAGCGAGTCGGTCTCGGCCAACACCCTGGTGCTGCGCACCAACCGCAACGCCGAGGTGGACGGGAAACAGCCCTACGCCGACGCCCGCGTCCGCCGCGCTCTGGCGCTGGCCTGCGACAATGCGGTGCTGCTGGAACTCGGCTACGACGGCCGCGGCACCCTGGCCGAGAACCACCATGTCTGCCCGATCCACCCGGAATACGCCGATATCGGTGCGCCGGTACGCGATGCAGACGCCGCGCGCCAGCTGATGGAGGAGGCCGGAATGCTCGATTTCGAGCACGAGCTGATCTCCATCGACGACGACTGGCGGCGCAATACCACCGACGCCCTGGCGGCGCAGATGCGCGATGCAGGGCTCAAGGTCAAACGCACGGTGCTGCCCGGCAACACCTTCTGGAACGACTGGGACAAATACCCGTTCAGCTCAACTGACTGGGGCCACCGCCCGCTGGGGGTGCAGGTGCTGACGCTGGCCTACAAGACCGGGGTGGCCTGGAACGAAACCGGCCTCGCCAGTGCAGAGTTCGATTCCATGCTGGAAGCCGCCTCGGCCATTGCCGACGCCGACACCCGCCGCGGCCACATGGAAGGCATCGAGACGTTCTTGCGTGAGGACGGCACCATCATCCAGCCCTACTGGCGCTCGCTCTACCGCCACGCCCGCCCGGGTGTGGTCGGCGCCGAAAGCCACCCGATCAACGAAATTCACGTGCACAAGCTGGCACTGGAAGCCTGATCGGGGCCTGCAATTGAAAGGGGCGCGTGCCAGACCCGGCGCGCGCCCCTTTCTGTGGTCAGATCTCGACCTCAACCCAGCCAATCGGATTGGAGCAGCAGGCCAGGATATACCCTGCCTCCACATCTTCTTCCGAGATGCCGCCGTTGTGGACCATATGCACATCGCCCGCGGTCTTCTTGACCTTGCAGGTGCCGCAGATGCCGAAGGTGCAGCCCGACGGGATGTTGAGCCCCGATGCCTTGGCCACCGCCAGAACCGTGTCGGTTTCGGTGCAATTGGCAGTGACACCCGACGCGGCAAAGGTGATCTCGGCGGCTGCGGATTCCTCGGGAACCACATCGTCCAGCTCGGGCGCGTCTGCCTCGGTCTCCACCGGCGCGCCAAAGCTTTCCTGGTTGTAGTTCTCCATGTCGAAGCCCAGGCCGTTCAGCATGTCGCGCACCGCCTGCATGAACGGTTCGGGCCCGCAGCAGTAGACCTCGCGCTCCAGGTAATCACCGGCGATCAGGCCCAGCATGATCTGGTTCAGCTGCCCGCGGTAGCCGGTCCAGACCTGATAGGGATCGTCCTCCTCCACCACAAAGTTCAGCTTGATCCCTGGCACCCGCGACGCCATGCTTTCCAGCTGCTGACGCGCGATGATCTCGCTGGGCCGCTTGGCGCAGTTGATAAAGCAGACGTCCGGCGACTGGCCGCGGTCGAACAGGTACTGGGTCATCGACAGGCTGGGCGTGATGCCAGAGCCTGCGGAGATGAACAGGAACTTGCCGTTCGGGCGCTTGGGCAGCGTGAACACGCCTGCCGGGCCGGACGCCTTGAGGAACATGCCCGGGCGCAGGTTGTCCAGCATCCAGCGGGTGCCGATGCTGTCGGCCTGCGCCTTCACTGTGACCGAAATCGACAGCGGCCGCGAGGGCGAGGAGCTGATGGTGTAGGTCCGCCAGACGGTCCCGCCCGGCACCGGCAGCTCCAGCGTCAGAAACTGGCCCGGCTGATACTTGAACCACGCGCCGGAGGGCGCGCGGAAGCTGAAGGTGGCGGTGTTCGGCGCCTCCGGCACGACCGAGACGCATTCCAGCATCTCGTCGTCCTTCCACGCCAGGGTTTCGTCCAGCGTCTCGAAATTGGCTTGCAGTCCCATGCCGTCACTCCGCCGCGATCAGGTGGCGGCCGGTCAGCGCGCGGGTCAGGTGCTCGGCATACCAGTTGGAGAACTGGATGACACCGCTTTCCTGCACTTCCGAATAGGGGCCGGGCTCATAAGCGGGCGAGTTGATACCGCGCTGGTTGTCCTCGACCACGATGCGGTCCTCGTCGTTGGTGGCAACCCAGACTTCGGTCAGCCGCTTCAGGTCATAGTCCTGGCCCTCGACCGCGTCCTTGTGCACCAGCCATTTGGTGGTGACTTCGGTCTCAGTGGGGCTGATCGGGGTCACCCGGAACACGATGGAATGATCCGGCAGGAAGTGGTTCCAGGTGGTTGGATAGTGGAACTTCAAGAGCGTGCCCGCATCGGCGAACGGCACCCGACCCAGCTTCTTGGCAACAGCCGCCTTGCCATCCAGGGTATAGCTCTCAGCGCCTTCGTTCAGCGGCATCCGGGCCACGCGGTACTGGCCGCGCGCGTTGATCTGGAACTGCGCCGGCACGCCCGCCGCCTCGATCCGGTCGAAATGCTTCTGCAGGTGCGGCGGGGTCTCACCACCCTCAACACCAGTGACGGAGGGATCTTCGGGGAATGTCCGGCACAGCGACGGGTGGTTGCCGCCGCAGTGATAGCACTCACGATTGTTCTCCCAGACCAGCTTCCAGTTGCCGTTCTCGATGATCGAGCTTTCATAGGCCACCTTGGCGTTGCTCAGGTCATGCGGCTCCAGATAGGGGCGGGCCACGTCTGCGAAAGCATCGAAATCCGGCGCTTCATCTGCCAGGCAGATATAGATCAGCCCGGCCAGGTCGCGGCAATGCACCGGTTTCAACCCATGTTTGGAGGCATCAAAATCCGGCCCCATGTCGCGCGCCCACAACAGCGAGCCGTCCAGCTCATAGGTCCACTGGTGGTAGGGGCAGACCAGCTTGGGCGCGTTGCCCTTCTTCGCCTTGCACACGACCGAACCGCGGTGGCGGCAGGCGTTGTGGAAGGCGCGCACCTCGCCATCGGTGCCGCGCACGATGATAACATTGTAGGAACCCACCTGATGGGTCACGAAATTGCCCGCCTTCGGGATTTCGCAGGCGGGAATGGCAAACAGCCACTCACGGTAGAAGATCTGCCGCATGTCCAGATCCAGCACGCCCGGATCGGTATAAAACGCCTGTTCCAGGGAATAGTTTTTCTGACGGGCCATCAGCTTGGCCAGAATGTCGCTGTCGTGAAGCATCTGCTTCTCTCCTTTGCCGCATCCCCGCGGCAGGTTGGCTTGGCTGCGGGCATGGATAGAGAGATTGCAGGCCACGCGCCTGCAACCGCCCCGCCGCCGCCCGCGGTTGACGTTTCTAGGGCAAGGCTGGTTTCCGGACTGTCCCGGGGCCATTCGGCGGCGGGGCCTGGCACCTTCCCGAAGCCTCTGGCCTCAGTGGTTTCTCGCCATGCCTTGCCCGGGGTCACCGTTGCGGGGGCAGTGCCGGAATTTCACCAGCTTCCCAATTCTCCGCCCCAAGGGGCGGCACCTTGCTGAGGCGCAAATTGCCCTAATCCCGGCGTAAGGGCGGAGACAAATCCGACCCGCCAAAACCGGAAAAAGACATGCATGTTTGCCGTGCCAGCAGGGACAGGGGTGTCCAGAATCTCAAACCGGCATCCGCCAGTCTGTTTGCGGCAAGCGCTTATCTTTCATGCGGTTAGGCGCCACCGGCCAATCCGAAGCGATTCGCAGGCAGCGTATCTTGCGCCGGCCTCTTGGAACGCGAAGCGCGATTAATTATATGCCGTATAGTTTTTTAAGAGCACAGGAGCGGCCGATGACCACCGGACACGTCTTCATCGCCGCCAGCCTCGACGGCTTCGTGGCCCGCCAGGACCATTCACTGGACTGGCTGTCCAAACAGCCCGCTACCGAAAACGACGATGGCGGTTTTGCCGCCTTCATGGACAGCGTCGACGGGCTGGTCATGGGAACAGGATCCTTCCGCACCCTTCTGGAATTCGGCCAATGGCCCTACAGCAAGCCGGTTGTGGTCCTCAGCAGAAGCCTGACCGGACAGGACATTCCCGAAGGGCTGAAGGACAAGGTGCGCCTCAGCACCGCTGAACCCGCAGACCTGATGCAGGAACTGCAAAAAGAGGGCTGGACCCGCGCCTACATCGACGGCGGGCGGCTGGTGCAGTCTTTCCTGCGCCAGGGGCTGATCGCCGATCTGACCATCACAACGGTTCCGATCCTGATCGGCAGCGGCATCCCGCTGTTCGGCAGCCTCGACCAGGACATCGACCTCCAGGTGGCAAGCTCCCGCATCCTTCCCACCGGCATGGTCCAGAGCAAGTTCCGGGTGGTCTGACCAATGCCCCCGCGCATGGGACGCCCACCCAAGGGCAGCCGGATCCTCAGCAAGGATGATGTGCTGGATAAGGCCATGCAGCTGCTCGACGAGGGCGGCAGCAAGGCCCTGACCTTTAAGGCGCTTGCAGATGCGCTTGGCGTCACCCCGATGGCGGTGGCCCATCACGCCGGCACCCGGGACGAGATGATCGCCAGCCTTGTGGCAAAAGCGTTTGGAGGTTCAGACACCCCGTCAGAAGCAGCAACGCCCAAGCTGCGGCTCCGCGAGCTGATGACACGCTACTGCACCCAGGTGACCCGGCACCCGGAACTCGCGAAGTGCATCCTGGAAAATCCGTCCCTGATCGGCCCCTCCCTGACCGGGCTGACGCGGCTGATCGAGGCGGAAATCACCGCCGCAGGCGTGAAGGGCGCAGAGGCCCGCACCCTTCTCTGCCTGCTCGTGGATTACACACACGGGTTCGCCTTTGCCGCCGCCGCGGCACCGGCAGGGGCGCTGTCAGTTGACAAATTCACACTGGCTCTAAACTGGGTGCTTGACCGTATTGAATAAAAAATGCGCGGAGCCA
The DNA here is from genome assembly GCF_054968485.1 of Leisingera sp. G5_S3_59_S7. Taxonomy (NCBI): domain Bacteria; kingdom Pseudomonadati; phylum Pseudomonadota; class Alphaproteobacteria; order Rhodobacterales; family Roseobacteraceae; genus Leisingera; species Leisingera sp. G5_S3_59_S7. The sequence continues at coordinate 54,767 of NZ_JBQKUH010000008.1, read as the reverse complement.
TCGAGGCCCGCGCATCCGCTTTCGTCTTTCAGAGCCGCCCAACCAGCGGCCTCTCCTTACTTCGATTTCCAGCTGTCCAGCCAGCGGCGGAACCGGCCTTTGCGCTCGGCGATCGCATCGCCCGCCGCATACAGGCTGTCCTCCGCGCTTTCGATCATCGGCTCGATCCGCGCCCGCCGGAACCGGCGCCAGCGCACGTAGATGGCCCACAGGATGGCGGCCAGCAGCACCAGGAAGATGATCGTGAACCAATTGGTCGGCTTGTCCTCCGGCCCTGCCACCGGCTTGATCGACACCGCATTCGGGAAGATCGACAGGAACTCGTTGCGCCAGCCGTAATGAGTCACCGCCACCCACTCCGGGTTGGCCCTGGTCGAGATGCTGTCATTGGCGTCCGTGTACAGATTGGCTGTGTCGAACTTGAAATAGGGCGGCCAGCTCCAGCCCGTGTCCTCGTTGCGGTAGACAATGGCGCGGCCGCTGGGGCGCACACCCTGGATGAATTGCACATCGCGGTTGATCAGCTGCGCCGACTGGTCGTCGGGCTTGGACCAGAAAATGCGGGTCCAGTCGTTCAGCTCCTGCCGCTCCTCATAGGTATTGACGATGCGCACCACGTCATACTGCGGCAGCGTGTAATGCAGGAAGGCGCCGAACAGCACCCAGAAGGTGATCAGGAAGGCCCATTTGATGAAACGCACGGGACAGCTCCTCACATAAAGTTAATGACATAGACCAGAAGCGCGATGGCTCCCAGCGGAACGATATAGACCAGGAGGATCAGCTTGCGCCGGAACGAGCGGTCATACTGCCTCAGCCCCCGCTGGATGAAGGCCGCGCGGTCGCCGGTCAACCCCTTGTCTTTCCAGCGCCGCTTCAGCTTCGCCCGCCGCACCTCGCGCGAGTAGAGCGACACCGCGCCATAGGCCACGGTCAGCACCACCATCAGGATCAGGAGCAGGCGGATAAAGCCGAACATCTCTAGCGCCCCTTCACCCGGTTCACCGCACCCCAAGGGCCAACCCGCTCTACCACCCCCCGGCGCCGGTTCCGCGGCAGCTTCGGCATCCGCCCTTCCATATCCGGCTCATGCCCGAACAGCGCTTCCCGCGCGCCCGCCTTATCCACCGCATACTCCCGCGCCAGGAACTCCGCCGCATAGGCTTTCTTGGTTTCCGGCCAGCGCCGGTACTGCCGGTAAAACTCTTCCTTGTGGCAGATGAACATCTGGCGGAAGTCATGCGGGCACAGCTCTGCCAGCAGCATGTTGACCAGATCGCGGCAGGGCGTGTCCGAGGCCCTCAGACTATAGAAATAGGCCGGGTGGTCCGAGGAAATCCGCGGCCACTTGCCGCCGCCCTCGGCCCAACGCACCAGCGCCGCCAGCCCTTCGAATTCTGCCGGCAGCTCATCCGCATGCCGCGCCGCCATCCGCCGGAGGTCGGACCGTGACAGGCCCGATAGATCTCTGCCCTTCTCCGTCAGCACAGACACGGCCAGGAACCCCATTTTCTGCCGCAGGATCGCCGCGCCATCAACGCCGCGCGCCCGTATCACCGGCTCCGCCAGCCGGTTAAGCTCCAGGAACCGGGCAATCGCATTGCGCTCGCTCAGGTCAAACACACGTTTCAGCGGCACGCCTTCCGGCTTTGCCCCGCTGGCGATCACCGCCGGATGTTCAACGTCCTGAAACACATAGAGCCCGCCGAAATGCGCAGTCCAGAAATTCGCCTGCTCAAAGACCTCATGCTCCAGATGCACCGGATTGCGCGTCACATCGCCGGTCTTCTCGGCCGTCGCAATCATCTCCCCGATCAGCGCATCATCAAACCAGGCATCCTCCCCGGTCTTGAACCGCTCCACCAGCGCCGCCAGCCGATCCGCATGGCGCAGCGTGCCGCGCGTCGTATCCGCCTCGATCCGCACCTGCCGGATGTCGAAAAGGCGCGCGGGCGAGGACACCTCAAACACCGAATTCACCAGTTCGCCCGCCACCGCATCCGTCGCGGTCAGCGCAAACAGCTGGCGTTCATTCACCTCGATAAACCGGCGCAGGATGTCCCGGCTGGTGGAGAATTTCACGTGAAGCAGCGGGCAGCGCTTCTGCTCGGTCGACAGCAGGATGAACTGCCGGTTCACGCCTGCATGGTTCAGATAGTGATCATCCCCCAGCTCATCCCCGACCTCCGGTGAAAAGCCCGAGATATCGACGTGGAAATCAGTGAGTTGGGTGGTCTTGCCGGTCAGATGCTTCAGCGCGCGCCTATACCGCTCCACCAGCGCGGGCGAGGTCACATGGAAGAGATTGCCGAACATCAGGCCATGCTGGATGAGGCGTTTCATTTGGCGGCCTCCTTCCATAGTTCAGGCGTTTCTTGAAGCTGTAACAGAGCGGCGGAAATTTCACTTAATCTCATTCTAGATAGGCGCTCTTGCTGAGAAGGTGAAAGATCACTACGCATCGCGTCAATATTCTCAAGCTTCTTCGCTATTTGCTGAATAGAATCAGTTCTTGCAGGAAGGCGATAGTCAACCGATTGATGCAGATAGTCCCAAAGAGCGTCGCGCATACTCGAAAGTCTCTGATGAAACTTCGAAATGGCTTCGTCTATTGAGACGTCCTCATCGATGAACCTATCCAACGACAGACCATGGACTTCTCCATCAAACCCGAAATCTTCATCTATAAAAGGACCGTTGGAGAATGCCCAATTAATGCCCTTTGAACCAGTTTCCTTTATTTCGGCGATCAATGATCTCATTTTCTCGTTGAAGAGTTTTTCTGCTTCTAGCTCCTTTCTGTTTCTTTGTTCATGACGAAAGACTTCAGCCTGCTCTTTCATCACTACGACTTGCTGTTCTTGAGCTTCCCGAGCCAATTTCAGTTCAGATCGTGTAGCAGCAAGCTCCTCCCGCTGCGCGGCCAGTTCTTGGCTCTGAAGCCAAACCGTTACGATAATCCATAGAAAAGCGAGAACTCCGGCAACACCAGCGAAGGTATCTCCAATCTCATTTGGCGGAGATGTAATCAGCGCCCAGCCACGCAGTTGCCAACCACCGTCACTCGTGAACTGCGGTAGCAAAGCCAACACAATGACAATTGCTAGAAAGGCCTTTGTGATCGTTTTACCCACGTCCATTGGACGGTCACTTTTCAAACCTCTTCGAATAGAACGCCAGTGATTTGTAGCCCAGTCGATCACTCAGAAACCTCCTGACGACGCTGAAAAACCTCCCGACCCGAGGCGCTTGCGGCTCGGGCAGCGCCCGTCCGCCCCGTCAAACCGCAGGTTTGCCTCCGGCAAAACGGGCGGGCGCTTCGCTTCCGCCCGCGGACAGGCTCAGCCCTCATGTTGCGCGCAACAGTCACCCCTTCCCCTCCAAATACCGCCGCTTGGCCTCTTCCTGCCGCTCGAAATCGCGCACCATGTTTTCAATCGCCATCTCATCCGACTTGTCGGCATAGCGGAACTCGCTGTCGGCGTAGCGGTTGATCTCCTGCACCACCATGTCGACCGTGATGGGCACCCGCAGCTCCGCAATCATCGCGGATTTGGTCTCGTAATCCTTGAACAGGAACAGCTCCGGGTTCTCCATCCATTCATCCGGCAGCTCAAAGTCCATCGCCCGGACCTTGACCGCATCCGTGATGTTCTTGACGGCTCGGCCGGTAAACCGCTCATCCGCCTGCTGAATGGCCTTCAGATAGGTGCCCAGCTTGGCCAGATCATCCAGCTCCCCAATCTGGTCGTGCACCCGTTCAAAGACCTCCATCAGCCCCGGCTCCTGCGGGCGGTTGTGCGCCTCAAACGATCGCGCCACCGCCTTCTTGATCTCCTGCGCGCCATAAAGGTCATGCTCCCCCAGCGGGATCGCATGGTTCTTGCCCATCAAGAGCGTCAGGATGTCGATGTAATCCTCCCGCGTCTGCGGCCCGTCCACCAGGAAGCGCGCGCCGGCCCGCTGGCGCAGGGCGTCGTCCACATTCTCCGGGTAGTTGGAGAACATGCCGAAGGTGCAGTTGCCGCGCACCACGGTATTGGCGCCGGCAAAGGCTTCCATGAACACCGCCGTCACCTCCTGCTGGCCCGCAGAGGACTGCCGGTCGCCGCGCTTGCCCGCGATCTGGTCGATGTCGTCGATGGTGCCAAAGCCGATCACGCCCGGGTCGATCACATTCTGGATGAACGATTTGGCGTTCTGCCCCGACTTGCCCTGATAGCTGTCGATATTGTCGATGCCGAAATTCTGGTAGCGGAAGGCATAGCCAGCATTCTGGCAATAATCATGGATCAGCCCGGCCATCATCTGAATGAGGGTTGTCTTGCCCGTCCCCGGCTTGCCGTCGCCCATGAAGGTGAAGATGAAGCCGCCCATCTCGGCAAACGGGTTCAGGCGGCGGTCAAAGTCATAGGCCATCAGCATCTTGGAGAGCCTTAAGGCCTGGTATTTGGCGATATGGTTGCCCACCACCTCATGCGGCTTCTTGAACGCCATGGTGAGCGTTGTGGACTTTGCTTTCGCCGCCGGTTCAAAACCGCTGATGGTCAGATCATCCGCCTCCACCCGCCAAGAAGCCGCGGTGAATGTCTCCAGCCGCGGCGCGTTTTGCGCCCGCAGGGCGGCCTTCTCCATCAGCTGCTCGGCATAGGCCGCGGCGGCCGCAATCAGATGCACATCATCCAGTGCATGCAGCGCCAGCTTCTGGTCCAGCTCCCATAGCGCCCCGTGCAAGGCCAGCGGCGCGTTGTCGGTCAGCAGCTCCTCCGCCTCGCCAACCTCGGCCTGCACCTCAGAGCCGTGCGGTGCCAGCAGATAGGCCGTGGCATTGGCAAAGACATGCGCGGCAATCAGCGCCTCGGCGGCCAGCAGTTCGGTGAACTCCCCCTTGCGCGCTGCATCCAAAGATCCAGCCAGATTAGCCCGCTTCAGATCCGCCAGGCCCGAAGCCTCCGCATAAGCCTCCCCCATCGCCAGGGAGACCGCCAAGGCCCGGCGCAAGGCGTGCTGCAAGGTTGCTTGAAGGGGTGAGGTCAGCGGATCATCCTCATCCGCCGCCTCGATGCGGGCAATCAGATGCACCCCTTCGGGCCGCGCGGTGGAGCGTGTGACCAGTCCCGGCGTGGTGGAGCGGAACCGCCGCGTGCGGGCAATCCCGGGCGAGCGCTCCGGGACCTTGCCCTCCGCCTGCGGCTTGGCGATGCGCGGGGTGTGGTCGAACCCCTCCAGCATAGCGGCAGCCGCCGCGTAATGCTTGCGGATATCCTCTTCCCGCAGCTCCATCTGATTGCCTGAAATGCTCATCTCACCCTCTCAATCCGTCGATTGCGGGTTACAATCCAACCCGCTTTCATCTTTCCCAAAATACTCACGCCGGAGGCTCCCGCCCCCGCAACAGGCGCAGGCTTCAATACCTGAGCACTTGTTCGCATGGGCCTTGTTTTGCTGGCACCATTTCTACGCCTCTCTTGGCCTTTGCCAGGCGAAGACTATTAATCAACAGGAGCAGCTGTGTTCTTGCCGCTCTTGCTAATTAAGGCCTGCATCTGAAAAACGAAAACCGCCAACCAGAAGCCGGACAAAAAGGCATGGAAATTGTAGTAGCTTGCCATCTCTCCGCTCTTGTTCGGCACAAACCCGAGGAAACCTTCTCCAAGCGCCAAGAAGAACGACAAGAAAAGGTACCAATTCGATCTAGAAAAGTACCCTGTTCGCATTCCCAATTCCTCACCTATTCAATTCCCTGGGCCACCTTCTCCTGAAGACCGGCCCCTAGTACCTCAGCACCTGCCCCGACGGACTCACTACAAATTTCTGCACATCGCCAAACCCCGGCGGATCCAGCTCTGCCAGCACCTGGAACGGTCGCTGCGGCAGGATGATGGCGCGCTGGGTCCGGGTTGCCCCGGTATCTGCGCCGCGCCCGCCAAAGGGGTCGAGCGCAAAGATCTCCCGCTCCACGGTGCCGAACCAGCCTGCGCGCTCCTCGCGCACGTCTTCGCTCTCCAGCTCCTCCAGCGTCCAGGCCAGGGCCCAGTCCTGGCCCGCAGGCGCCTCCGCCTCCTCCAGCACCCGGTGCAGCGGCCCGGACTGCTCGGTATAGGCCGAGGAATACATCGGCCCGACATGGTAGCGGCGCAGATGCTTGGGGTGAAGGTCTGCGAAATCCTCGTCAAATCCCTTGGCAATCGTCACCAGCTTCAACCCGGCCAGCGCCTGCGCCATCAGATGTGCCTGCACTTCGGGCCAGCGGCGTTCATCCTTGGGCAACGCCACCTTGCCGCTGTCCTCCAGCTCCATCAGGTAGATCACCGGCAGGTTCACCTGGCTGTCATAGGCCGCCCAATGCAGCAGGAACCGCCTGCGCCGCTCGCCGATGTTTTCCAGCCATTCGCATTCCGGGTCGTTCTGGGTCCAGAACAGCTGCCCCTTCAGCAGCTCCTGATAATACAGCCGCTGCGACAGGGCGAACTGCAGCTTCGAGGGCACCGCCCGGTCGGAGATGATGGTGCGCACCATATCGTCCTTCAGCTGCGCCTCGCTCGCCATATTGGCCAGGTGCCGCTCCGCCTGCTGGGCGTCATTGGCCATGGTCATGAGTTCCGCGGCAACCGGAAAGCCGCTGTCGCGCTTGTCCATCGCCAGGCTGCCAAAGAAGCGGCCCGTATCGCGCCCCGCCATCAGGTATTTCATGCTCAGCGCGCGGAAGGTGAAGTTAAGCCGCATCAGGTAAGCGGTCAGCACCTTCACATCGGACTTCGACAGCCGCCCCTCCGCCTGCATTGCCGCCGCCACCCGGGTCAGATGCCGGATGATGGTCTCGAACTTCTTGAAATACCGGCGCGAGGCGAACGTATCGCCAAGGCCCGCGTGGTCGTGGGAGGGATCGGTCATGCGCACGCCCTTCTCAGGTCAACAGACGATTTCGCATGCAAGAAACCCGCCAGAATGGCAAAGACCCAAAATCCCACAGCACCAACCCAGGGCAGCCATCCTGTGTGAAGCAATAGAAATCCTGTGAAAGACAAACTGGCGACGACAAACCAATTCCGCTTGAAGAATTGCAGCCAAACCTCGCGCGACCGCATTGCATCGCTTGCTGACAAGCAGTGTTTCGGCTCCACAATTGGATCGAGTGCAACCGGAAACCTGGCTGCAAAAACCAGCAGCATCGGCGTCAGCATGCAAATCGCTACGACAGCAACCCATGTTTGCCCGACCCAAATTCCATAGAAAAACAGCGCCATAAAAACACATGCCCCGAAAAGCCGGACGAAGCGGTTTACAGCCCGCTGTCTGCGGCGTGAGGCGAAGGTATCGCCGAGGCCAGCGTGATCGTGCGAGGGATCGGTCATGCGTCTCCCCTTCCCGGACGTGCCGCTTGCGGCGCGGACAGCGCCCGGCCGCCCCCCGGGCGGGCGCTACGCCCCCACCCGCGGCCGGGTGCCGTCCTGTGTCTCTCAATAAGTGTAATGCCAAGATTCGTCTCCAGCTGAGTAGAGGCATTTTGCGTGGCGTTGAGTTTAACCGGCGCCTTTGCCAGATTTCCCGCTTTCAGCTCTTTCCAGTCGCGATCTTAAATGAAGTGCAGTGCCTATCATGCTGCCTATCATCGCGGAGAGGAGTATGGCCTTTGAAAGCTCTGTAAATACCGCAAGCAACGCGACGACCAAAGCAGCACAGCACAAGTCCAGCCACCAGTCACGCCAGGTTTTCGGGTTTTGCAACAAGGGAAAACGCAACCCGCTCACCCCCCATACAGGTTCTTGTCATGCTTCTCGACAATCGCCGCAAACCGGCGGGCAAAGCGTTCATCCGCCTTGGCCTTCTTCTCCAGCACGTCGCGGGCGAACACCATGTTGCCCTCATGCGCTTCCAGCATGTCGGCCATCTTCTGGTTGGTCGCGGTGCCGATCGCCGCCATTGCGGTCTGGGCTTCCTTGTCGGTCTGCACGCCGATCTCGTTGATCCTGTGCGCCACGTCCTGCTGCTGCGCGGTCTTCAGCGATTTGGTCAGCGCATCATACAGCACCACCCGCTGCTGGGTGTCCGTCTGCAGCTTGTTGATCAGCACCATCTGCGTCGCCGCCTGGTTCTGCAAGCTGTCGACCCAGGTCTTGCCCTTCTCGATATAGCGCTCCAGCGTCTGGGACTTGGCAAGCTTCACCTGCTCGTCCTGCACCAGCGCGTTGTACTTCGCATTCAGCTCGGCCAGTTCGGTCTCCAGCTTGGTGCGCGCGGCGGCGTCCTGCTCGACCGAGATCTTGTTCTCCAGCTCGATAATCTGCGGATCCAGCGCCACGATCTCAGCCCGAACGCCCTCCAGCTCCTGCACGGTGAACTCGCGGTCGTCCAGCGTGGCGGTCAAGTTCACCTGCACCTTCTCCCGCTGATCTTCCAGGGTGGCCAGCTGGCCCTCCAAGAGCTTCACGATCACGTCCGACTTGGCGATCAGGTCCTGCAGCTTGTCGTCGATATTGGCGGTGCGCATCCGCTCCTGGCGCATCGAGTCCGATTTGCCTTTGGAGAAAAACCCGACAAAGCTCTCCCAGCCGGTTTTCGACCGCATCTCGTCGAAGTCCTTGGAGAACGCCGCGGTCACATCATCCAGCCCCATGATCAGCTCGGCGATGTTGGCGTTCATTACCTCGGTATGCGCGTGCACGTCTTCCAGCGTGGCGTTTTCGATGTCGATGCTGGCATCCTCGCCCGCCTCGATCTTGCTGCGCGCAGTTTCGATGCGCGAGGTCAGCGCCTCGATCCTGGCCTGGGAGTCCCGGACCTTCTCCTGGCTCTCCTCCACCATCCTGTCAAATTGGGAAACACTCATAGTATCCGTTCCTCCCGCTCAAATAACTGATCCGGATATGGGGATGTAAAAGGATTTTACATCCCCCTGGGCGGCGTAATTCCGCCCCTTTCCAAGTCACTGTTGCAGAGAGGCCGCACAAAGAAAACCCCCGGACGAACCTGAACGGAACCGGGGGCTGTCTCGCGCAAAAGGAGCAGCGTCACATCGTCTGCTGTTTGCTCAGAACCAGAAATGTCATCATGCCGAAGGGCGGAATGTTCTCCTGCTGCTCGACGCTCAGCCCGTCCTCCTGCAGCACCGTTTCCAGCGCAAAGTCGGAATGCCAGCCAATCACATTGGCAAGCGGCGCCGAGAGCTTCTCCAGCGAGGCCCGGACCCCCTTGCCGCTCTTAAAATGGTTGGTGATCACCACCTTGCCGCCAGGTTTCAGAACCCGGGCAATCTCGCGCATCACCCGCTCCGGTTCAGGCACAACGGACAGCACATGCATCGCCGCCACGGTGTCAAAGGAGTTGTCCGGGAAATCCAGCTGCCGCGCATCCATCTGGCGCAGCGCCTCCACCTGGCTCAGCCCCATTTCCTGCACTTTTCTCTGCGCCTTTTTCAGCATGTCATGGCTGAAGTCGATGCCAGTCACCTGCAGATGCGGCGCATAGTGCTGCAGCGACAGCCCGGTGCCGACGCCAACCTCCAGCACCTTGCCCTTGCGGGAATTAATATAGCGGGTTGCCCGGCGGCGGCCCGAACGCGTCACCGCGCCAAAGGTCCTGTCGTAAACCGGCGCCCAGCGCGCGTAAGATTCCTCTACTGCCTTGATATCCAATTCGTCCCTCCCCTTGGACGTCTCGGGCTAGTCCTTCGGCTTGGAAACCAGCCCCCAAATCACCATCACAACATAGCCGACGCATAGCACAACCAGCACCGTCCATGCATAGGTCAACAGTGCCGCAGCCATAAAGGCAAACCCCACCAGCAGGTACTTAACATGCTCGCGGGAGATTTTCATCGCCTTGGGCGACCAGGTCTGGATGTGGCTGATCATCAGCAGGCCGACCACCACCATATGCAGGCAGATCAGCAGCTCCGGCAGCACCATCGCCCCGTCAAATGCAAAGGAGACAAACATCGGCAGCATCGCCAGAAACGCCCCAGCGGGCGACGGGATGCCTTCGAAATAGCCGCTGCGCCCCTTCGGCTCCTCCTCCGATTTGCTGCCGACATTGAACCGCGCCAGCCGCACGACGCAGCAGACCGAAAACACCAGCACCGAAATCCAGCCCACGCCGCGCACGTCCTGCAGGGCCCAGAGATAGATCACCATTGGCGTCGCCACCCCGAAGTTCAGGAAATCGGCCAGCGAGTCGAGCTCCGCGCCCATCTTGCTCTCGCTGTGCAGCGCCCGCGCCAGCCGTCCGTCGAGCCCGTCCAGCACAGCGGCCAGCAGGATCAGCATCACCGCCAGGGTGTAATTGCCGTAAACCGCCGCGCGGATCGCCGACAGGCCCGCACAGATGGCGCCGATGGTCATCATGTTCGGCATCAGCTGGATCAGCGCAAATTCGGATTTTTTCTTTTCCGGAGCGTCATACATGGCGGTGGCACTTTCTTCCTCGCGAGGCGCTGGAGAGGCCGCGGCGCAAAGGTAAACCTTGGGGCAAACTAGGCGGCTATTGTAACCGTTGCGCACGTATGCCCCAAGAGCAGCTCAGGTGCAATATTTGCAGATCCTGCAGCCAGCCAGTGCGCTGGAGGTGCACAGGGGGTGCACGGGAAGTGTACAGGCGGTGCCCCCTGAAAAAAAGGGCACCGTGCATCGCACGGTGCCACGCCCAACTGTGAAGGCCTCCCGCCGGAAGGCCATGAGCAGGCGGGAGCACCCCGCCCGCGCCGCGGCTCAGCCGACCACGTTGAACTCCGGCCCGTAAGGGTACTTGGTGATGTTCTCGTTGCCATCCTCATGGATCACCAGGATGTCATGCTCGCGGTACCCGCCCGCGCCGGGGTTGCCCTCGGCAACGGTCAGCATCGGCTCCATTGAGATCACCATGCCCGGCTCCAGCACCGTGTCGACGTCCTCGCGCAGCTCCAGCCCGGCCTCGCGGCCATAGTAGTGCGACAGCACGCCGAACGAATGGCCATAGCCGAAGGTGCGGTACTGCAGCAGGTCGCGTTCTTCGAAGAAGGCATTGATCTTATGGGTGATGTCAGCGCAGCTGGCGCCCGGCTGCAGCAGCGAGATGCCGTATTCATGGGCCGCCACGTTGGCCTCCCAGATCTTCAGGCTCTCGGCGTCCACTTCCTTGACGAACATGGTCCGCTCCAGCGCGGTGTAATAGCCGGAGATCATCGGGAAGGTGTTCAGCGACAGGATATCGCCGCGCTGAAGAGTGCGCCCCGTGACCGGGTTGTGGGCGCCGTCGGTGTTGATGCCGGACTGGAACCAGACCCAGGTGTCCCGGTACTCGGCATCCGGGAAGCGCTTGGCAATCTCCAGCTCCATCGCGTCACGCCCGGCCATCGCCACGTCGATCTCGCGCACCCCTTCCTTGACCGCATCGCGGATCGCAAAGCCGCCCACGTCTGCCACTGCGGCACCGGCCCGTATGATCTCGATCTCGGCCGCCGATTTGCGCATCCGCTGCTCCATGGTCGGCAAGTAAAGATCGACCAGTTTGGACGGATTCAGGAACGCTTCCAGCTTGCCCTTCTGCAGCAGCGTCAGGTGGTCGCTTTCATAGCCGACAACCGCGCCCTCGCCGCTTACAGTCTTGATTGCACGCCAGAAATTGTCGCGCTGCCAGTCGGTATAAGTGATGTTGTCGCAGAATGAGCGGCGCCAGGGCTGGCCCGCGTCGATACCTGCTGAGATGGTAACTGCCTCGGTCCCGGTCACCACCAGGCCGTAGGGCCGGCCAAAGGCGCAATAGGTGAAGCCCGAGTAGTAGGAGATGTTGTGCATCGAGGTGAAGACGGCAGCGCTCACCCCGGTGTCGGCCATGATCTTGCGCAGGCCGGCAATCCGCGCCTCGTACTCGGAGACAGCAAATTGCAGCGGCGCTTTTTCACCATTGTGAAAACGGTACATTTCAGGACGTGCAGTCATATCAGACCCTTCCTTCTTACAAGAAAGGTCCCGGCGTTCAGGACAGTTTTGGAATGTGGGGGCACCATGTATCCCATGCGGCGACGCCATCGCCTGGCCCTTGCGCGGAAGATGCGGCGGAAACCGGATTCTGGCAAGAAGATTTTTCCGCCGATGGCCGCATCGCAGAGAGGGCAGCGCCCGAGCCTCGGGGCGGGAGCTGAAAACGCCCTCCCCGTGAGGGAGGGTCGGGCGCTGCCCGGCCGGCCGGCCGGACATAAAGCTTCAATTCGGGATCAATGTGCCGCGGCGGGCGCTTCCGCCAGCCAATGCGCGTTTAATTCACGATCAGCGCGACCAGGTCGCTTTCGGGATCCCCCAGCTGGTCGATCACGTTGAAATGGTGTTTGCCAAAGGCGATCACGTGATCCGCCTCCCAGGCCTCCACCAGCCAGATCGCCTGATCCAGAAACGCCGGACGTTCCTCGCCGCCAACCCAGACCGTGACCTCCGCCGGATAGCGGTCCGTCATATCCACCGGGCTTTCTGCAATTGCCGCTGCCGAGTCCATCCGGAACTTCTGGTTCATCGACGTCCGCAGAAGCGGCCGCAGATCCGCCAGCGGCGAGATCGGGATCACCGTCTTGATCCGCTCCCCCACCTCTGCCGGCAGCAGCGCCTTGTCCAGCATCCGCGCCACCAGATGCCCGCCCGCCGAATGGCCGGCCAGCGCAATCGGGCCGTCCACCTCTGCCGCGATCCGCGTCACCGCCGCGGCGATCTGGCGGGTGATATCGGCGATCCGCACATCCGGGCACAGGTCATAAGACGGCATCGCCACCGCCCAGCCATGCGCAATCGCGCCGCGTGCCAAATGCGACCAGGAGCTTTTGTCGAAGGCCAGCCAGTAGCCGCCGTGCACAAAGACAAACACCCCCTTGGGCGTGCCTTCCGGCAGAAACAAGTCGAAGCGCTGCCGCGCCCCCTCGCCATAGGGGATGTCCAGCCGGGCGCGCTCATGCAGGCTGTTGCGGAAATCCTCGGCTGAGGCAGCCCAGCGCGGCGGGTACGCCTCTGCATTCTCGATATAAGCCCCGTTGGCATAGGCATCATCCAATTCCATGCCCAGTCTCCCCTTTAATTTTGTTCTTTGCGGCTACCTGACAGTCTCGCACAGGACATGTCAAATTGCCCTGCGGAAAATTCCATTCCCCGGACTCTTGGCCGGAAAATTTGATCAAATTCTGGACTTATCGTTCTGTCTGGACATATCAAGGCACAGCTGATTTGCATTTCAGTGACAGAACCCCTGGGAGGCCCGCAATGCTTGATGCAACCACTGACCTGAAATCCCTGCTAAACGACCCCAGCCTGCTGGAGACGCGCGCCTATATCGGCGGCCAGTTTGTCGAGGGCGAGGACACCTTTGACGTGACCAACCCGGCCCGCGGCGACGTGATTGCCAAGGTCGCGGATGTCAGCCGCGCCCAGGTGGCGGGCGCCATTGCCCAGGCCGAAACCGCACAAAAGGACTGGGCCAAATGGACCGGCAAGGAGCGCGCCAATGTGCTGCGCAAATGGTTCGACCTGATGATGGAGAACCAGGAGGATCTGGCGGTGATCCTGACCGCCGAAATGGGCAAGCCGCTGGCTGAGTCGCGCGGCGAGGTTGCCTATGGCGCCTCCTTCGTGGAGTTCTTCGCCGAAGAAGCCAAGCGGATCTACGGGGAGACCATCCCCGGCCACCAGCGCGACAAGCGCATCACCGTGATCAAGCAGCCGATCGGCGTCGCCGCTTCGATCACGCCGTGGAACTTTCCCAACGCGATGATCACCCGCAAAGCGGGTCCGGCGCTGGCGGCGGGCTGCTCCTTCGTTGCGCGCCCGGCGGCAGAGACGCCGCTGTCCGCCATTGTTCTGGCGGTGCTGGCCGAGCGCGCGGGCATTCCGGCGGGCGTGTTCAACGTGGTGCCGTCCTCGCGTTCCTCCGATGTGGGCAAGGAGTTCTGCGAGAACCCGGCGGTGCGCAAGCTGACCTTCACCGGCTCCACCGAAGTGGGCCGCATCCTGCTGAAGCAAGCCTCCGAGCAGGTGATGAAATGCTCGATGGAACTGGGCGGAAATGCGCCCTTCATCGTGTTCGACGACGCGGATCTGGACGCCGCGGTCGAAGGCGCGATCATGTGCAAATTCCGCAACAACGGCCAGACCTGCGTCTGCGCCAACCGGATCTTTGTGCAGGCTGGCGTTTACGATGCCTTTGCGGAAAAGCTGAAAGCGGCCCTGGAGAAGATGACGGTGGGCGACGGGCTGAAAGACGGCACGGATTTCGGCCCCCTGATCACCAAGGACGCGGTGGAAAAGGTCGAGGAGCATATCGCCGACGCCACCTCCAAAGGCGGCGAAGTGATCCTGGGCGGCAACCCGTCGGAGCTGGGCGGCACCTTCTTCCAGCCGACCGTCGTGACCGGCGCGACCCAGGACATGGCGTTTGCCAACGAGGAGACCTTTGGCCCGCTTGCGCCGCTGTTCAAGTTCGAGAACGAGGACGAGGTGATCGCGATGGCCAATGACACCATCTTCGGCCTGGCGTCCTATTTCTATGCCAACGATCTGAGCCGCGTTTACAAGGTGGCCGAAGCGCTGGAATACGGGATTGTCGGGGTGAACACCGGCATCATCTCCACCGAAGTGGCACCGTTCGGCGGCGTCAAGCAGTCCGGCCTGGGCCGCGAAGGCAGCCACCACGGCATCGAGGACTACCTGGAGATGAAATACATCTGCATGTCGGTCTGACCCCGTAACGCCGGCAGCAGAAGCAGATCAATGCCGGTCCATCGTCCCGGCCACCCTGCTGATGGCGCTGGCCCAGGCGGTTTCCGTCTCCGGGTCCAGTGCCGGTCCCAGAACATCGCGCAAAGCGGCAATCAGCGCCCGCTTTGCCACTTCGCTCTCCCGCGCGCCCAGATCCAGATGCGCGTGGTCCTGAACCAGGCGCGCGCTAAGTTCTGCCAGCGCCGCTGGATCGTCCAGATTGCGCACACAGGCGGCAATCATCGCCGTCAGCATCGCCTTCTGCTTCACAAAATTGCCCCGGAACATGCCGCGCGCCTGCGGTATGCGGGTGAACAGATGCACGTAAAACCGTTCCGCCAGATCCGCCTTGCGGGCAAAAACCCCGGCAAAGCTCTGCTGAACATTCTGAATTTCCTGAGGGGTCATCAAACCGCCAATTCACCGAGACCAAACCAAGGCACCAGGCGTGCCCGCCGCGGTGCCTGCTGCAGGCGGAAACAGCGCCGGTGCAAATTTTTTCTTCCCCTCAACAGTGCGCCCAAAAGGCTAAGAATTGCTTGAGCCCCAGACACGCAGGCGCGTCCAGCGCCCGCGGCAGGCCACCTGGCACAAAAAATGCCCCCCGGCAGAACCGGGGGGCGTATGCGCTCGGACCGGAGTCCGCGGGATCAGTTGACCGTTTTGGCCTCGATCTCGGGACGGGCCGGGCGGGAGGAGGAGATTTCGATCCGGCGCGGTTTCAGCGCCTCCGGCACCTCGCGGTGCAGATCGATATGCAGCATGCCGTTTTCCAGGCTGGCGCCGGTCACGCGCACATGGTCGGCCAGGGTAAACCGGCGTTCAAAGGCGCGGGTTGCGATGCCGCGGTGCAGGAAGGTGCGCTCTTCGCCGTCTTCGGCCTTTTTGGCCGCGACAACCAAGGCGTTTTCCTTGACTTCGACGCTCAGGTCTTCCTCGGCAAAACCGGCGACGGCAATCGAAATGCGATAGCTGTCGGCGTCGGTCTTTTCGATGTTGTAGGGCGGGTAGCTGGACTGGGCGGCATCGGCGCTCAGGGCGCGGTCCATCAGGTTGGCGATCTGGTCAAAGCCGATGGTTGCACGGTGCAGCGGTGTAAAATCAAAGGTACGCATTTTCCATCCTCATTCATGAGCGATTTCAGGACGCCTTCCCCGCGGGGACAGGCTGGAATAACCCGGGCCCCATTCAGCGGCTGCCCGGATAGTCCTGAGATAGGAAGCGAAATTACGGCTTCAAGGGGGCTGTCAGCCGCCCGGGCGCACAAATTTCGCGCCGCCGGCAGAGCTGCCGCCGCCGACCCGGATACGCTTGATCCGGCGGCCCGGCGCGGCCACCGGATTGCGCCGCAGCTGGGCCTTCAGCTCGGCCACCCGCTGCGGCAGTTTCATACCGAACGCCACCTGCTTGCCGCGGTAAGTGCCGCCGCCGGACACTAGAGCCAGGATGCGCCCGCGCCCGCCCACCTGGGAAAACACCGGCGCACCGGAGGAGCCGAAAGTGACGTTGCAGTCGATCATCAGCACGTCCTGATGCTCGCCCATCAGGTTGCACGCGCGCTGCCGCGACAGCGCCTCGGCGCGGCCCTGGCCATAGGAGGTCACCGAAATGCCGCTGCCGTACTCCCGGCCCGTGTGCAGGGCAAAGGCGTCGGCCTCGCCGCTGAGGATGGGTTCCGCCAGCCGGACCAGCGCCACATCATGGCGAATGTTTTCCATATTAAGGCGTGTTTGCGGATTGAAGCCCGGATGCGCGGCGATCTGAAGCGCCCGTCGTTCGGCAATCGCCACCCCGTCGCGCAACCCGGCGCGGAAAGCGATCTGCTCTGCCGGGCGCAGAGTTCTGTTCCGGTCATAGACACAATGCGCAGCGGTCAGCACCAGATCCGGCGCGATCAATGTGCCGGTGCAGAACCCCTGGCCGTTCAGCTCCAGGCGCCCCACGGCCTCCCAGCCCAGCAGGTCATCGCGGTCGGTCAGGCGCCTGAGGCCAGTGCCCTGCGCCATTGCGCTGCCAGCGCAGGCCAGCATGGCGACACCCGCTATCAGCGCCCGCCGGATCATTGCCTGATGAACTTGGCGCCTGAGGAGCTGCGCCCCTCGCCCACGCGCACGCGCCCCACTCCGGGCGGCAGGCGGCCGCCAGTAGCGACCCCGGTCAGCTGCGCCTGCAACAGCGTCAGCTCTTCCGCCAAGGCGGAGCCGAGCGAGACCCGCTCGCCGCTGACCTCCGCCTTGGCGGAGATCACCGACACAATCCGCGGAGAGCCGCCTTCAAAGGAAAACACCGGCGCGCCGGAAGAGCCGAAATCCACATCGCAGGACATCACCAGCACCCCCTCCTGCCGCGCCATCACTGCGCAGACTTCCTGCAGGGACGGCGCCTCGGACCGGTCGTGGGCATAAGAGACGACGCCGATCTTGGCCCCCTTGCGCGGGCGCTCATCGGTTTCGAACGGTGTCACGGTGGTATTGCGGATCGGGCGCTGCAATTGCAGGAGGGCAATGTCGTTGCGCACCCGGCTGGTAGAAAGCTCCCCGTCGTAGATATAGGATGGATGCTGCACCGCCCGGCGCACGCTGCGGTAGGCCGAGGCGCGCCCGTTGCGCCAGCCGGCCCGGAATTCGATGGTGGCAGGGTCGATCGGCGCCTTGGTGCGGCTGTCATAGAGGCAATGCGCGGCGGTCAGCACCAGATCAGGGGCAATCAGCGCGCCGGTGCAGAAACCCTCGCCATTCACGTCGAGCCGCCCGACAGCCTCCCATTTGCGGCCCGCATCCAGGGTATCCATCCGCTGCAAACGGCTGTCCTGCGCCGTCGCCGCAGCCGGCAGCAACGCTGCCAGAGCGGCCAGTATCCACTGCCTCACATGCGTCTCCTCTTATCCACCGGCTGGGAGATTATCGGTCTGTTCAGGCAAAATTACGGCAAGCCTGCGGATAATGCAGCCCGATTCTTTCGGCAGGCAGACTTAGCGCAGTATTGGAACCTCCGGCGCGCGTTTGCCCGGCGCCGTCAGCGCAGGCGGCTGCGGGCCGCCGGTGGCCCAATCCAGAAGCTCCACCGTATGCACGATGGGCAACGCAGTGCCGGAGCCGATCTGCATCATGCAGCCGACGTTGCCTGCCGCGATCAGGTCGGGGCTCTTTGCCTCCAGCGTCTTCACCTTGCGCGCCTTCAGCTCGGCGGAAATGTCCGGCTGCATCAGGTTATAAGTGCCAGCCGACCCGCAGCAGAGATGGCTGTCGGCGGGCTCCACCACGGTGAAGCCTGCGCGTTTCAGCAGTGTCTTCGGATGGGTCTTGATCTGCTGCCCGTGCTGCAGCGAGCAGGCAGCGTGATAGGCCACGGTCAGCCCCTTGTCCGCGCCCTCGGGCAGCTCCAGTTGCATCAGCAGTTCGGAGACATCCATCGCAATGGCCGAGACGCGCGCCGCATCCGCCGCCAGCGGCTCATTGCGGAACATGTGGCCATATTCCTTGACCGTGGTGCCGCAGCCGGAGGTGTTGATGACAATGGCGTCCAGCCCCTGCCCGTCCATCTCTGCCGTCCAGGCGCGGATGTTCTTGGCAGCGGTGGCGTGGCTTTCGTCCTCGCGCCCCATATGGTGGGTCAGCGCACCGCAGCAGCCCGCGCCCTTGGCCACCACCACCTCACACCCCAGCCGGGTCAGAAGGCGGATGGTGGCGTCGTTGATATCGGTGTTCAGCGCCTTCTGCGCACAGCCGGTCATCAGCGCCACGCGCTTTTTGCGCGGCACTGCGGGGGCAAAGCTTTGCGGATCGTCGTTGCGGCTCACCGGCGGGATGTGTTTCGGCGCCATGTCCAGCATCGCCCGCAGCCGCGGATCGGGCAGCAGCCCCTTGAAAGGCCTGGCCAGCTTGGCGCCCATCAGCGCTAGCCGGAACCGGGTCGGATAGGGCAGGATGCGGGCCAAGAGCCAGCGCAGGGCCTTATCGCTCCAGGGCCTGTCGTAGTGTTTTTCAATGTAAGCGCGGGCATGATCAACCAGGTGCATGTAATGCACGCCCGAGGGGCAGGTGGTCATGCACGCAAGGCAGGACAGGCAGCGGTCGATATGCTTGACGGTCTTGGCGTCCGGCACCCGCTCATTCTCCAGCATGTCCTTGATCAGATAGATCCGGCCGCGCGGGCTGTCGAGTTCGTCGCCCAGCACCTGATAAGTCGGGCAGGTCGCGGTGCAAAAACCGCAATGGACGCAAGTGCGCAGGATCTCATTGGCGCGTTTGGTGCCGGGGTCCTGGAGTTGCTGCTCGGTGAAAGTGGTTTGCATGTCTTACCCCATTAAGCCCGGATTGAGGATGCCGCGCGGGTCGAACTGCCGCCGCAGCCCTTCGGAAATCGCTGCCAGAGGCGCTGGCTGCGGCTGGAACACGCCCAGCCGCGCGCGGGTGTCCTGCGAAGCCCGCACCAGAGTGGCGTGACCCGGCACATTGATCCTTGCGCGCAGATCCGCGCCCTCCGGCACCAGCGCCCAGATCAGCCCGCCGCCCCAATCGAATTGCAGCGCCTCCGCCTGAAGCTGCGGCGCCAGTTCCGCCGCGTCCGAGGGCTTCACCGAAATCCGCCAGACATCCCCCGCGCGCCCGTGAAAGGCCGAGACATCGCGCAGGCTCTGCCACAGGTCTTGGGCCTGCTCCTGCACCTCGGCCTTGCCAAAGGGCGACAACATCTCCGCCAGCCTGCCGCTGCGGTAGGCGGTGGAACCGGCAAACCCTTCCACCCGGATGCACACCTGACCGGCCTCTGCGTCATAGGCCGCGCCGGTGACGTCATATGGTGAACCCAACGCCGCTGACATCGCCCGCACTGCCTGCGGCAAGTCGAGCCCGGCCACCGTCACCGTCGCCTCCGCCTCGGCCCGCGGCAGCACCTTGAGCGATACCTCCGTCAGCACTCCCAGCGTGCCGTGTGCCCCGCAGAGAAGTTTGACAAGGTCATAGCCGGTCACGTTTTTCATCACCCGGCCGCCGTTCTTCACCACCTGGCCGGACCCGTCCACGAACCGAACGCCCAGCAAGTGATCGCGCGCCGCGCCCGCCTGGATGCGCCGGGGGCCGGAAATGCCCGCGGAAATCACACCGCCAATGGTCGGCTCCTCTTCGGTGCCCAGCAGCCCGCGGTGGTCCATCGGCTCAAATGCCAGCCGCTGGTTCTGGGCGGCCAGCAGCGCCTCCACCTCCGCAACCGGCGTGCCCGCCTTCACCACCAGCGTCAGCGCGCCGGGCTCATAAAGCTCGATACCGGACAGGGCACGTGTGCTCAGCACATCCCCGTCCACAGCCAGCCCGCGGCTGCCGCCGCCCTGAATGCACAGCGGCCCGCTTGCGCCTGCGATGGCTTCGGCCAGTTCTGCCTCGCTCCCTGGTGTCATCATTCTCATCTTTCCGGAAATACTCTGGGGGGGGTTTGGGGGCCAGCCCCCAGTTATTCAGCTGCCAATGGCGCCCGCCGGCCTTCTGTCACCGACAGCGGAAACACCTTGGCCGGATTGAGCAGCCACTTGGGGTCAAACACATCCTTGACCTTCAGCTGCGCCTCCAGATCCGTTTCATCGTACTGGTGCAGCATCAGATCCCGTTTCTCGATCCCCACCCCATGCTCGCCGGTCAGGCAGCCGCCCGCCTCGACGCACAGCTTCAGGATTTCGGCGCCAAAGGCCTCGCAGGTCTCCAGGTCGCCCGGCTTGTTGGCATCGAACAGGATCAGCGGGTGCATGTTGCCGTCGCCCGCGTGAAAGACATTGGCCACGTCCAGACCGAATTCCTGGCTCATCTCGCCGATCCGGCGCAGCACAAAGGGCAGCGAGGACACCGGGATGGTGCCGTCCAGGCACATGTAATCGTTGATCTGCCCCATGGCGCCAAAGGCGGATTTGCGGCCCAGCCATATGCGGGCGGCCTCATCCGCATCTCCGGCCTCGCGCAGCTCCACCGGGTTGTGCGACCGGGCAATCTCCATGATCAGTCCAAGCTGGTGATCAATCTCCGCCGGGCTGCCCTCCACCTCGATAATGAGGAGCGCCTCGCACATCGGGTAACCTGCCTTGGCAAAGGCCTCGCAGGCCTCAATGCAGGGACGGTCCATGAATTCGATGGCAACCGGCAGCACGCCTGCCTTGATGATGTCGCTGACACAGGCGCCGGCCACCTCATTGCTGTCAAAGGCGATCAGAACGGGGCGGGCTCCCTCCGGCTTGCGCAGGATGCGCAGGGTGGCCTCCGTCACCACGCCCAATTGCCCCTCGCTGCCGCAGATCACACCCAGCAGGTCCAGCCCGCCCGAATCCAGATGGGCGCCGCCGATCTCCACCACGGTGCCATCCATCATCACCATGGTCACGCCAAGCAGGTTGTTGGTCGTCACCCCGTATTTCAGGCAATGCGCGCCGCCGGAGTTCATCGCGATATTGCCGGCAATGGCACAGGCCAGCTGCGAGGAGGGATCGGGCGCGTAGAAGAACTCTTCCTCCTCCACTGCACCGGAGACGCTCAGATTGGTGCGGCCGGTCTGCACCCGGATGATGCGGTTCTCGTAGTCGGTCTCCAGCACCTCATTCATCCGCGCCACGCCCAGGATCACGCAATCCGCGGTGGGCAGCGCCCCGCCCGCCAGCGAGGTGCCCGCCCCGCGCGGCACCACCGGGACGCCTTCCTCGTGGCAGATGCGCAGAATGTCTGAGACCTCCTGCGTGGTGCGCGGCAGCACCGCCAGCAGCGGCGGGCATTTATAAGCGGTCAGCGCATCACATTCATAGGCGCGGGTCTCCATCTCATCCTGGATGACCGCATCGGCGGGCAGCACAGCCAGCAGCCGCTCAGCAATCCGCGCTTTGCGGGCCAGAATGGCGGGGTTCGGGGATGGCATCTCCATGGGGCTCTCCTCTTTGGTAAAATAATATTACCAATTTATCGCATCTGGCAAGGGGCGGATTGCCGCGCTAGGGTCTGGCCATGATCTGGACCACCCGCCTTGCACAGTTTTCCCTGTTTGACCTTGCCGCCCTGACCCTGCTGCTCGCCAGCTGGCTGTGGATCGGCTGGCGGATCGAGAACCCGCCAAAGGGGCGGCCGTCGGTGTCCTGGCTGATGGCGGACTTCCGGCGCGACTGGATGAAGCGGATGGTAGAGCGCGACCCGCGGATCTTTGACGCCCAGCTGGCAGGCAACCTGCGCCAGGCCACCGCCTTTTTCGCCTCAGCGGCGATGATCGCCATTGGCGGCGGGCTGGCGCTGATCGGCAATACAGAACAGCTGGCGGGCGTTGCTGAGGACCTGATCCAGGACAGCGCCCCGGCCTTTGTCTGGGAGGTGAAGATCCTGGTGGTGCTGCTGTTCCTGTCGAATGCCTTTCTGAAATTCGTCTGGTCCCACCGGCTGTTCGGTTATTGCGCTGTGGTGATGGCGGCAGTGCCGAACGACAGCGGGGATGCTCTGGCCTATCCGCGCGCCGCGCAGGCAGCTGAGATCAGCATCAGTGCCGCGCGCAGCTTCAACCGCGGCATGCGGGCAACCTATTTCGCCTTGGCCGCGGTGGCCTGGCTGGCGGGAGCGTTGGCCCTGGCCGGTGCAGCGGTGATCACCTTTGCCGTCCTCTACCGGCGTGAATTTGCCTCGCACTCGCGCGCGGTCCTGATGCGCATCCCGCCGGAAAGCGACGGGGACACGGTTTCGTGACTGCGCCGCTCCGCCTGCAAAGATATGGTGCGGGCATGAAACAACTGCTTCTGCCGCTCCTGCTGACAACCGCCGCCCTGCCCGCCCTTGCGGATGAGCCGGTGATCGAAAACACCACGGCCCGCCAATCCGGCGGCGGCTGGACCTTCAATACCACCCTGTCCCACCCGGATACCGGATG
Organism: Leisingera sp. G5_S3_59_S7; assembly: GCF_054968485.1. NCBI lineage: Bacteria > Pseudomonadati > Pseudomonadota > Alphaproteobacteria > Rhodobacterales > Roseobacteraceae > Leisingera > Leisingera sp. G5_S3_59_S7. The sequence goes on along the minus strand of NZ_JBQKUH010000008.1, from coordinate 32,181 downwards.
GGAGCATTATGCCGACGGCTGGCGGGTGCTGGACATGGACGGGAAAGAGCTGGGCATGCGGGTGCTGGCGCATCCGCATGAGCACGAGCAGCCCTTCACCCGGTCATTGAGCGGTGTGCAAATCCCGGAGGGCACAACTCAGGTGCAGATCCAGGCCCGCTGCCTGGTCGACGGATGGGGCCGGGATACGTACGTCCTCACCCTGCCGTGACTTCACCTTTCTGAGAAAACTCGCGCCGCAGGCATGCGCCTGCCAGGCGCATTCACACCCTGTGAGACGGCTCACACCCGGTGATAGGGGCTGCCGGCCAGAATGGTTGCAGCGCGGTAGATCTGCTCCGCCAGCATCACCCGCACCAGCATGTGCGGCCACACCATCTTGCCAAAGGAGATCGAAAAATCCGCCTCAGCCCGCAACGAAGGGTCGATCCCGTCCGCGCCGCCGATGATCAGCGCCAGGTCCTGGCGGCCGCTGTCGCGCCAGCCGGCCAGCTTGTCCGCGAAATCCGGCGAGGACAGCAGCTTACCGCGCTCATCCAGGGTGCAGATCACCGCGCCCTTGGGCAGCGCTTTGCGCAATAGCGCCGCCTCGGCGGCCATGCCTGCGTTTTTCTTGTCCTCGATCTCCACCACCCGCGCAGGCCCCAGGCCCAGCGCACGGCCGGTCCGGTCGAACCGGGTCAGGTAGTCGTCGATGAGGGATTTTTCCGGGCCAGAGCGCAAGCGGCCGGCCGCACAGATATGCAGGCGCATGAAATTCCTGAAGCAATCCGGCCCGCACCCTGCGCGCGGGCCTGCATCTATTCAGCCTGGGATCAATCCTCGGCTGCCGGAGTTGCCGGAGCAGACTCGGCACCTGCGGGCATCCACATCTTCTCAAGCTGGTAGAACTCGCGCACTTCCGGGCGGAAGAGATGGACGATCACATCGCCGGTGTCGATCAGCACCCAGTCGCCTGCATCCTTGCCTTCGACCTTGCAGCTGATCCGGAACTCCTGCTTGAGCCGGTCCATCAGTTTTGCCGACATTGCCGCAACCTGGCGGGTGGAGCGGCCGGACGCCAGCACCATATAGTCGCCGATCGAGGTCTTGCCGCGCAGGTCGATCTGCACAACATCTTCGGCTTTGTCATCGCTGAGTGAGGAGAGAATCCGCTCCAGCAGCTGTTCGCTGGTGGGCTGGGACTGGGCGGCCATCACGGCTGCCCCATTAACAGCGGCACCTGCCGCTTGAGGTACGGGTGACAGGACATAGTCCTCCTTGCAACGCGCCGCCAAGCCCCGGCGCCGGGCCTGTTAATAATGTAGCAACCAGTTGGTGAATTTTCAATGAAACCCCGCTCTGGCGATGCAAGCCATGGGCTTTACTCCTCATTTCCCTCAGGTGCAACCCTGACCGGCAGCGGGTCGTTCAGCATCCGCACCTCGCGCTGCGGGAACGGGATTGAGATGCCCTGCGCCTGGAACGAATCCCACAGCGCCAGAAAGACGTTGCCGCGGATATTGGTCAGCCCGCCGGTGGGATCGTCGATCCAGAACCGCAGCACATAATCGACGCTGCTGTCGCCAAACCCGGTGATGTGGCAAACCGGCTTCTTGCTGCCGTACTGCAGCACCCGGTTGACGCTGGAAGCCGCTTCAATCGCGATTTTACGGACCTTGTGGGGATCATCGCCGTAGGCGGTGCCAAAGGTCAGGTCCAGGCGGACAAATCTGTCCGAATGCGACCAGTTCACCACCTGAGTGGTGATCAGATCCTCATTCGGGATCAGATACTCCCGCCCGTCGCGGGTTACGACGGAAACATACCGGGCGCCCAGCGAGTTGATCCAGCCGAAGGTTTCGCCCAGCGAAATCACGTCTCCCGGCTTGATCGACTTATCCAGCAGAATGATCAGGCCGGACACCAGGTTCGACACCACCTTCTGCAGGCCGAAGCCAAGGCCCACGCCGATGGCGCCGGACAGCACCGCCAGCCCGGTCAGGTCGATGCCGATGGCCTTCAGACCGATGAAGAACGCGCCGCCGAACAGCAGGATCTGGGCCAGCTTGGCCCCCAGCACCTGCATTGAAGGGGAAATCTCAGAGTTGGAGCGGATCCGGTTTGCCGCCATCTGGGAAATCACCCGTGCCAGCGTCAGCATCACCCCGAGGATGACAACCGCCTGAACCACCAGAAACAGCGAGATTCTCAGGTCGCCGAAGTCAATGGCGATGCTGTCCAGCAGCGCGGTGGCCTCCTGTGTGATCCCCAGGATGCGCAGGGTGATCCAAACCCATGCGCCGTATTTCACAATGTTGCGCAAAAGCGGGTTGCCGACCAGCCGGGTGGCAAAGGAGACGATCAGCCAGGCCAGCGACAGGTTGGCGGCCACCGCCAGCAAGCGGGAACGGCTGGGCCAGGTGGCCTCCTGCATGATCAGGACAACTGTCCAGATCAGCACCACGAACAAGACCCCGCGGATCCGCTTGTGCACCACCAGCCCCAAACGCATCCGCCAGCGCGGCCAGCCTTCACGTGCGCGCAACCAGTTGTGAAACGCCTGGCTGATCGGCCGCGCGATCAGGGTCGCCAGCACAAAGAGGGCCACCCCGATCCCCACCTGATAGGCGTTCCAGGGTCTTAGCAGCAGTTCGATGCCGCCGGCGGCGAATTCCCAAAGCTGCTGTCCAAGCTCGATCGCTTCAGCGGCGCTTTCCGCCAGCGCGTCCTTGGGTTGGGTCTGCTCTTCCGGCTCCATCACGCCCCCTTTTTCCTGCAGTCTGCCGTCCCCGCAGGTTTTGATCAAGAACACACCCTGAAAGCAAAGAGCGGCGCGGCGGCACACGTCCGGTTCCAGGCCTGCCGGCCGTGCAACGGAGAACGAATCTTGATTGCCGGCCCCAGCGGATGTATCTGACAGCCATGACCCTCGTATTGGCCCAAAAGATCGAACTGCAAGACCGCGCCCGCCTGCGCGAGCGGTTCTTTGGCGCCGCCCGCACGGTCCTGGCGCGCCTATAAGGTGCCTGCCCAGCCCTAAGCCAGCATACCCAATACATCACGGGAGAGGACCCATGTCCCCCAAGACACTCTATGACAAGATCTGGGATGCGCATGTTGCGCATGAAGCAGAGGACGGCACCTGCCTGCTCTATATCGACCGCCACCTGGTCCACGAAGTGACCAGCCCGCAGGCGTTCGAAGGCCTGCGCATGGCCGGCCGCAAGGTGCACGCGCCCGAAAAGACCATCGCGGTGCCGGACCACAACGTGCCGACCACGCTGGACCGTGCCAAAGGCATCGAAAACGAGGAAAGCCGCATCCAGGTGGAGGCGCTTGACAAGAACGCCAAGGAATTCGGCGTGCATTACTACCCGGTGGATGACGTCCGCCAGGGCATCGTGCACATCGTCGGCCCGGAACAGGGCTGGACTCTGCCCGGCATGACCGTGGTCTGCGGCGACAGCCACACCGCCACCCATGGCGCCTTCGGCGCGCTGGCACATGGCATCGGCACTTCTGAGGTGGAGCACGTGCTGGCCACTCAGACGCTGATCCAGAAGAAGTCCAAGAACATGAAGGTGGAGATCACCGGCAAGCTGAAGCCGGGCGTCACCGCCAAGGACATCACCCTGGCCGTGATCGGCGAAACCGGTACTGCCGGCGGCACCGGCTATGTCATCGAATACTGCGGCGAAGCGATCCGCGATCTGTCGATGGAAGGCCGCATGACCGTCTGCAACATGGCGATCGAAGGCGGCGCCCGCGCAGGCCTGATCGCGCCGGACGAGACCACCTTTGAATATGTCAAAGGCCGCCCGCACGCCCCGAAGGGCGCCCAGTGGGAAGCGGCGCTGAACTGGTGGAAGACGCTGTACACCGACGAAGGCGCGCATTTCGACAAGGTGATCACTCTGAAGGGTGAGGACATCCAGCCAGTCGTGACCTGGGGCACTTCGCCCGAAGACGTGCTGCCGATCACCGGTGTCGTGCCGAACCCCGAGGATTTCAGCGGCGGCAAGGTCGAGGCGGCGCGCCGCTCGATCGAGTACATGGGGCTGACCCCCGGCCAGAAGCTCACCGACATCGAAATCGACACCGTGTTCATCGGCTCCTGCACCAACGGCCGCATTGAGGACCTGCGCGCCGTGGCTGAGGTTGTGAAAGGCAAGAAGATCAAGGACGGCATGCGCGCCATGATCGTTCCGGGCTCCGGCCTGGTGCGGGCGCAGGCCGAGGAAGAAGGCCTGGCCGAGATCTTTCAGGATGCCGGTTTCGAGTGGCGCCTTGCGGGCTGCTCCATGTGCCTGGCGATGAATCCCGACCAGCTGGCCCCGGGCGAGCGTTGCGCTGCAACCTCGAACCGGAACTTCGAAGGCCGCCAGGGCTATAAGGGCCGCACCCACCTGGTGTCCCCTGCCATGGCTGCCGCCGCTGCCCTGACCGGCAAGCTGACCGACGTGCGCGAGCTGATGTAAGGAGCCAGAAGCATGGAAAAGTTCACAAAGATCCAAGGCGTTGCTGCACCGATGCCGCTGGTCAACATCGACACCGACATGATCATCCCGAAGGTGTTCCTGAAATCCATTCAGCGCACCGGTTTCGGCAAGAACCTGTTCGACGAGATGCGCTATAACCGCGACGGCACCGAGATCGAGGATTTCGTGCTGAACAAGCCGCAGTACCGCAACGCCGAGATTCTGGTGGCGGGCGACAACTTCGGCTGCGGCTCCAGCCGTGAGCACGCGCCCTGGGCGATTGCCGATTTCGGCATCAAGTGCATCATCTCGACCTCGTTTGCGGACATCTTCTTTAACAACAGCTTCAAGAACGGCATCCTGCCGATCGTGCTGCCGCAGGAGCAGGTCGACGTCCTGATGGCCGACGCGGAGAAGGGCGAGAACGCCCGCATGACCGTGGACCTGGAAGCGCAGGAGATCACCACCTCGGACGGCGAAGTGATCAAGTTCGACGTGGACCCCTTTAAGAAGCATTGCCTTCTGAATGGTCTTGACGATATCGGCCTGACCCTGGAAAAGGCCGATTCGATCAAAACCTTCGAGTCAAGGGCTGCGCAGGAGCGTCCTTGGGTCTGACCCTTTGCCCTGAAACTGAGACTCATTGGAGCCGCCCGCCCGGGCGGCTCTTTCATTTTTCGGCCCCGCTAGATTCGCACCGCACGTCAGCAGGCGCGCCAGCCTTGTGCCGCCAATTTTCCAAACTACAGCATATGGTAGCGCGCCCGCGAACCTCCGCTTACACCCCCAAAGCGCTGATGCAATCCCGCACCAGTCCCGCGGTCAAAGTACCCCCTGCCGCACTGCCGGGCCTTGAGCGGAATACCGCCAACCGGCACCATCAGGGCAAAAATGAGGCAGAGCACCCCGAACCCTACCGGGGGGGCTTAAAAGCCGGACACAGAGGCGAAAACGCCCGCGCCGGTCGAAGGGAAACAAAGACGTGTTTGCACGCATCACAGGCGCGGCGTTCCGCGGCATACTGGTGGCCATGCTGTTTGCGATGCCGACGCTGATTCTGCCGGCATCCGCCACCGAGTCGCCCGAGATCATCCTGTTTATCGCTCTGCTGGGCTCGGCCCTGGCCTTCAGCGAATACGCCTCGCACTTCCCCAGCTTCGTGGAATTCCGCAATGCTCCGCCGATCAACCGCATGCGCTTTGCCGCTGTTGCCGTCACCGTCGGCGCGCTGAGCCTGCTGGCAGCGCATCCGCTGGCCCCGACCGGGCTGACGGCCCTGGTGCAGCGGCTGGGCGGCTGGCTGGGCGGCCAGCTCGACTTTGCCTACTCGCCGGTGCAACTGGCGGTGCTGATGATGCCGCCGCAGATTTCCGAGGCCACGGTGCTGATGGTGCGCGACGCCGCCGGGCTGGCCTGTTCGATTGCCGGCATCGCGATCGCCGTCTTTGCGCTGGTGATCCGGATCGGGAACTGGCCGGTGGGCAATGGCGCCTTCAATGTATGGGTCAACCTGCCGCTGTTCGATCCTACCGCCGGTGGCGATGTGGTGCAGCGGCTGCAGCGGGACGGGCGGATCAATATCGTCGGCGGCGTGCTGCTGCCTTTCGCCCTGCCCGCCGCGGTCAAGCTCACATCCGGCCTGGTGGATCCTGGAATACTGGCCGCACCGCACATGCTGATCTGGGCGATCAGCGCCTGGGCGCTGATGCCGGCCTCAATGATCATGCGCGGCCTGGCGATGCTGCGCATTGCCGGTCTGATCGCGCAAAAGCGCCGCGCCGCCTGCAGCGATGCGGATAAGGCATTGCAGACTGCATGAGGCAGCTGGCGGCCGGCCTCCTTCTGACCCTCGCCGCTGCAACAGGCCGGGCCGAAACCCTGCGCATCGCGACCTTCAACACAGAGCTGTCACGCGACGGGCCAGGGCTGCTGCTGCGCGACATCGAACGCGGCACAGACCCGCAGGCAGCCGCCGTTGCGGATGTTATTGCCGCCGTGCAGCCGGACGTGCTGGCGCTGCAAGGAATCGACTGGGATTATGAAGGCCGGGCGCTCGCCGCGCTGGCTGGTCGGCTGGCGGACAAGGGCCTGAGCTTTCCGTACCGCGTGTCTTTGCAGCCCAATGCAGGGCTGCCGCCCCCCGCCCCGCTGGATCTGGACGGCGACGGCCGCGCCGGCGGGCCGCGCGACAACCAGGGCTATGGCCGGTTCCGCGGCCAGGGCGGCATTGCGCTGCTGTCGCGCCTGCCCGTCAGCCACGAGGGGATCCGGGACTTTTCTGCCTTTCTGTGGCGCGACCTGCCGGACGCGCTGCTGCCGCAGCACCCGGACGGCCGGCCCTTCCCCTCGCCAGAAGCGCAGGCCGTGCAGCGGCTGTCCTCCACCGGGCATTGGCTGGTGCCGGTGGATCTTCCGGATGGGCGGCGGCTGAATGTAATGACCTTCCATGCTGCTCCGCCTGTGTTTGACGGGCCGGAAGACCGCAACGGGAGGCGCAACCAGGACGAAATCCGACTGTGGCAGCTGCTGCTGGACGGCCGGCTGGGGCCGGTGCCAGAAGCGCCCTTTGTCATTGCCGGCGACGCCAATCTTGACCCCGCAAAGGGCGAAGGCCGCAAACAGGCGATCCGCAGCCTGCTGGCAGACCCGCGCTTGCAGGACCCGCAGCCGCAAAGCCCGCAAGGCACCGCGACGGTTGACTGGCAGGGCATTGGACAGATGCGGGTGGACTATGTGCTGCCCTCCGCCGGGCTGACGGTAGCCGGCAGCGGCATTGCCTGGCCCGATGCCCCGGATGCGGCCGCAACCGCCGCCAGCCGCCACCGGCTGGTCTGGGTGGATTTGTTGCTCGACTGACCCGCCGCACCACAGCTTCATCGCGCAGGCAAATCCCCCTCAATCCCCTTTATTTCCAAGGGCCGTTATTGACCCTGCCCCGCTGTCCCGCTACGCCCTTGCCAGCTGTTTTTTTGGAGGATCCCCATGCCCAACCCATCGATTCTGATTCTGCCCGGCGACGGGATCGGCCCCGAAGTTATGACCGAGGTGCGCAAGATCATCACCTGGTTCGGCGACAAGCGCGGCCTGCAGTTCGATGTGAGCGAGGATCTGGTCGGCGGCGCAGCCTATGACAAGCATGGCAAGCCGCTGGCGGATGAGACCATGGCCAAGGCACAGGACGTCGATGCGGTGCTGCTCGGCGCCGTCGGCGGCCCCGCCTATGACGACCTGGACTTTTCGGTGAAGCCCGAGCGCGGCCTGCTGCGCCTGCGCAAGGAAATGGACCTTTATTCCAACCTGCGCCCGGCGCAGTGCTTTGATGCGCTGGCGGACTTCTCTTCGCTGAAGAAGGACATCGTCGCGGGCCTCGACATCATGATCGTGCGCGAGCTGACCTCCGGCGTCTACTTCGGCGAGCCGCGCGGCATCTTCGAAGAAGGCAACGAGCGCGTCGGCATCAATACCCAGCGTTACACCGAGTCCGAGATCGAGCGTGCCGCCCGGTCCGCGTTTGAGCTGGCGATGCGCCGCAATAAAAAGGTCTGCTCGATGGAGAAGGCCAACGTGATGGAATCCGGCATCCTGTGGCGCGAGGTCGTGACCCGCGTTGCCGCCGATTACCCCGAGGTCGAGCTGTCCCATATGTACGCCGACAACGGCGCCATGCAGCTGGTGCGCGCGCCCAAACAGTTTGACGTCATTCTGACCGACAACCTGTTCGGCGACATCCTGTCCGACTGCGCCGCGATGCTGACCGGCTCTCTGGGCATGCTGCCCTCCGCGTCCCTCGGCGCGCCGATGGAAAACGGCCGTCCCAAGGCGCTCTATGAGCCCGTGCACGGCTCTGCCCCCGACATCGCGGGCCTGGGCAAGGCCAACCCGATCGCCTGCATCCTGAGCTTTGCAATGGCGCTGCGCTACAGCTTCGACCAGGGTGCCGAGGCCGACCGTCTGGAAGCCGCAGTCGAGAAGGTGCTGGCCGACGGCGTGCGCACCGCGGACCTCTTGGCCAGCGAAGGCGTGGAGCCGGTCTCCACCAGCCAGATGGGCGACGCCGTGGTTGCTGCGCTGGACGCAAGCCTCTGATTTCCCGGACATTCTCCGGAACACTCCTAGCCCCGCCCGGTTGTCCGCGCGGGGCTTTTTCGTGCCGTCCGGCACCGGGCCCGCAGCCGCACAAAAGAATTCCCGAAAACCGCATCTTTCTGTGGAATCGCCCTTGTCAAACCCCGCGCCCTGAGCTATTTCGCCCTCCACGGTCGGAGTGTAGCTCAGCCTGGTAGAGCACTGTCTTCGGGAGGCAGGGGTCGGAGGTTCGAATCCTCTCACTCCGACCAATAAAACAAGGCGCCCTCGGGCGCCTTTGTTGTTTTCAATACGTTAGCAAGACAGAACCACAGCTCCCCTCGCAGGCGCCTGTTTCGGCGTTCAGGCTGCTTTCATTGCGGAGCGTTTCAGCTGCTTCCACAGCACATCCAGCGTCTGCTTGGTGCTGCGCGGGTCGCGGTACAGGCGGATTTCAAGGTCGGTGCCCAGCCGCTCGTCTACGATGGCAAACCGGCCGGAGGCGATCTCCTGGCGGCACAGGCTCAGCGGCAGCCAGCCCATGCCGAACCCCTCCTGAATCATCGCTTTGACGCTGTTGGCCAGCGCGTTCTGATTGACCACAAAGACCTTTTGCGTGGACAGCAACTGGGTCAGCGCAAACTCCTGCACCGAGCGCAGCGCGGACACCGCGCCATAGGACAGCAGCGGCACCGCGTCCTTGCTGCCGGCCGCAAACCCGAATTCCGGCGCGCCGTCCGCCGTGGTGCGCGAGACCGGCACATAGCGGTCGGTCGACAGGGTCAGGTATTCGAAATTTGCGACCTCCAGCGGCCCCAGGAAATCCATCGACGGGTGCCAGTAAGTCAGGATCACATCGCAATAGCCCTGCTGCAAAGCGCTGACGAACTGATCGGCGGCCCAGGAGGTGGAGTTAAGGTCGGTATCCACCCCGCCTTCGCTCGCCAAGGGCGCAATCAGGGTCTTGTAGTGCGTCATGTAAAGCGACTGCGAAGCGGCAAAGCGGATCACGTTTTCGCCCGCCGCATCAATCGTCTGGCAGCGCTCGATGGTTTCCTCGTAGGTGCGCAGCATGATACGGGACTGGGACAGGAACACCTCCCCCGCCGGGGTCAGCGTCAGCGGCAGGGTCTCGCGGTTGATCAGCCGCACGCCGATCTCATTCTCCAACGCCCGGATACGGCGGGAGAAAGCCGGCTGGCTGACATTGCGCTCTTCGGCCGCGCGCGAGAAATTCTTGCACGCGACCAAAGCCTCGAAATCCTTGAGCCAGATGATGTCCAACTAGCGTCCCGTCCTAGCCGGCGGCCACCGCATCCAGCCTGTCTTCCTCGACAGCGTGGCAGGCAACAAGGCTGCCATCGGGCTGGTGAATGGCTTTCGGCTTTTCACTCTTGCATCGTGCGTCCGCAAAGGCGCAGCGGCTTTGGAACGGGCAGCCTGTCGGCAGGTTGATCGGCGTCGGTATCTCGCCCTTGAGGCGGATATGGTTCGGCCGGTCGTCCTTCAGCTGCGGCACCGCGGACAGCAAGGCCCGAGTATAGGGGTGTTTTGGGTTGGAGAACAATGTCGCGGTGTCCGCAACTTCGCATACCGACCCGAGGTAAAGAACCGCAACACGGGTGCCGAAGTGCTCCACAACACTCAGGTCGTGCGTGATGAACAGATAGGTGAGGCCGCGGCTCTCCTTGGCTTCCAGCATCAGGTTCAGCACCTGCGCCTGAATCGACACGTCCAGCGCGCTGATCGGCTCATCGGCGATGATGAATTCCGGGTCCACCGTCAGGGCGCGGGCAATGGCGATCCGCTGGCGCTGGCCGCCGGAAAACTCATGCGGATAGCGCTTGGCCCAGCTGGGATCGACGCCCACCGACAGCATCACCTCTGTCACCTTGTCCCGCACTTCCGCCGCCGAGGCGTTGGGATAGTGGTGGCGCACCGGTTCCTCCAGCGCCTGGCGGATGGTCATGCGCGGGTTGAGCGAGGCATAGGGGTTCTGGAAGATCATCTGGATCTTCTTGCGCAGCGGCTGCATCGCGCCGCGTGACAGGTTGTCGATGCGCTGGCCGTCATAGTGGATCTCGCCCGCAGACGGGCTCAGCAGCCCTGCCACCAGCCGCGCCACGGTAGACTTGCCGCAGCCCGACTCGCCCACCACACAAAGCGCCTCGCCCTTGCGGGCCTCCAGCGAGATGTTGTTCACCGCATGGACCGAGCGGGTCTCCCGCACGAACTTGCCCTGTTTGAACTTCAGCGTCTCCAGGAATCCGCGGTCGAGATCGAACCGCTTTTCCAGGTTCCTGATCTCCAGCAGCGGGCGGTCAGTGTTTACGTCCTTCATGCCCGTGCCTCCTGACGGTCTTCATCGCTGTGCAGGCGCTGCACCTCATGGCAAGCCACTTCGACCTCGCCGTAATGCACGGTTTCCGGCACCCGGCTGCGGCACAGGTCGGTGGCGTATTTGCAGCGCGGGTTGAAGGCGCAGCCCTGGGGAATGCTGGCCAGGCCCGGCATGTTGCCCGGGATCTGCTTCAGCCGCTGCCCCGGCACCGTCTGCTGCGGCAGCGCGTTGATCAGGCCCTGGGTATAGGGATGCTGCGGGTCGTTGATGATCTCCCGGGTCCGCCCGGCTTCGATGATCCGGCCCGCGTACATCACCAGCGTGCGCTCGGTCATCTGGCTGACCACGCCCAGGTCATGGGTGATCAGGATCAGCCCCACCTGGTTGGACTGGCACAGCTCCAGCATCAGCTCCATGATGTCGGCCTGAATGGTCACATCCAGCGCAGTGGTCGGCTCATCCGCGATGATCAGCTGCGGATCCAATAGCAGCGCAATCGCGATGATGATCCGCTGGCGCATGCCGCCCGACAGCTCGTGCGGGTACTGCTCCAGCCGTTCCTCGGGCGAGGGGATATACACCTCGCGCAGCTTGACGATGGCAATCTGGCGCGCTTCTTCGCGGCTGAGTCGGCGGTGCGCCATCAGGGTTTCGATCATCTGCTGGCCAATGGTCAGCACCGGGTTCAGCGTCACCATCGGATCCTGGAAGATCATCGCCATCCGGTTGCCGCGTAGGTTGCGCAGGCGCTTGTCGCTCATCTGAACGACATCCTCGCCGTCGAACAGGATCTGGCCGCTGTCGATATAGCCCGGGCGGCTCAGCAGATTCATCAGCGAAAAGCCGGTGATGGACTTGCCGGCGCCGCTTTCGCCGACGATGCCCAGACGCTCGCCCTTGGCCAGGTCAAAGGAAATGCCGTTGAGGGCGGTAACCGTCTGGTCGCGCATGGCGAATTTGACGGTGAGGTCGCGAACGGAAAGAAGGCTCATCGCGTTACCCCTTGTAGAGTTTCGGGTTCAGGACGTCGCGCATCCAGTCGCCCAGCAGGTTGATGACAAGGACCAGCACCACCAGCACCACGCCGGGAATGGCGGTGATCCACCAGCTGCCGGAGAAGATGTAGTCGAAGCCGGAGGAGATCAGCGAGCCAAGCGACGGCTGGCTCGGCGGCATGCCCAGGCCCAGGAAGCTGAGCGAGGCCTCGGAGATGATCGCATTGGCGACCTGCACGGTGGAGATCACGAAGATCGGCGACAGCGAGTTCGGCAGGATGTGCCGCACCATGATCCGCATCGGGCCAAAGCCCAGCACCCGGGCGCTGTCGACGTATTCCTTCTTCTTCTCGGCCAGCACGGTGGCGCGCACGGTGCGGGCGTACTGCGGCCACTCCGCCACCCCGATCACCGCGATCAGAAAGACGACGGCATAGCGGTTGAAGGTGTCAGAGCCGAACATCGCCTGCGTCACAGCCAGAAAGATGATCGCCACCATCAGGGTGGAGAACGACAATTGGATATCGGCAAGCCGCATCAGCAGGCTGTCCAGGCGGCCGCCGACATAACCGGCCAGCAACCCGATGGAGATGCCAAGAAAGGCCTGCAGTGCCACCGCACAGATACCGATCAGCAGCGACAGGCGGGTGCCGTACAGGATCGTCGACCACAGGTCGCGGCCCTGGTCGTCGGTGCCCAGCATGAATTCCGGCAGGGCGCCGTCGATCCAGACCGGCGGGTATTCGGAGTTCATAATGTCAATGGATCCCGGATCGTAGGGATCATAGGGCGCGATCAGCGGCGCCAGAAAGGCCGCCACGGCAATCATCAGGAAGACAACCATGCTGATCACCGCCACCGGATTACGGCGGAAGCTGTAGCCCATGTTGGAATTCCAGACCTTGGACCAGCGCGACGGTTCAGATTTCGGGTTCAGCGTTTCGGTGCTCATGCGCCCATCCTCGCAATGTTCACGGTCGGGTTCACCAGGCCATAGATCAGGTCGACGATGGTGTTGGTGACCACAAAGATGAAGCCGACAACAATCAGGTAGGCCACGATCAGCGGTGTATCGACACGGTTCACCGCCTCAAGGAACATGAAGCCCATGCCCGGCCACTGGAACACCGTCTCGGTCAGGATGGTATAGGCCACCATGGTGCCGATCTGCACGCCGCCCACGGTGATCACCGGCAAAAGCGTGTTCTTCAGCGCGTGGACAAAGTAGATGCGCCACGGGTTGATACCCTTGGCTTTGGCGTATTTCACGTATTCCGACTGCAGCACTTCCATCATCTCAGCCCGGATCAGTCGGACAAACAGCGGCAGCATGATCGACGCCAGCGCAAAGGAGGGCAGAATGATGTGCATCCAGCCGTCGGCGGTGGCAAAGTTGGTCTCCCAATAGCCCCAGACATGCACGGTGTCGCCGCGCCCGTAAGAGGGGAACCAGCCGTATTCCACCGAGAACACAAAGATCATCAGAATGGCGGTCAGGAACACCGGGATCGAGATTCCGACAATCGACAGGCCCATGATGATGCGGCTGATGATGCTGTCGGGCTTGATCGCGGTATAAACGCCCAGCGGCACTGATAAGCCGACGATGATCAGGGTGGCCCCGAACACCAGCTCCAGCGTCGCGGGCAGCTTCTTCAGGATCACGTCCAGCGCCGGCTCCTTGAAGAAATAGGAGGTGCCCAGATCGCCCTGCAGCGCATTGCCGGCAAAGCGCAGGTATTGAGTCACGAAGCTGTCGTTCAGCCCCAGCTCATCGCGCAGCTGCTGGCGCACTTCTTCGGACACCGACTGGCCGACCAGCTCGCGCAGCGGGTCGCCCAGGTTGCCCTGGATGGCAAAAGCAATCAGCGAGATGACGAACATCACCGCAATCGCCTGAATCACTCGCTTGGCGAGATAGGCAAACATCTTCCTGACCTTTGTAGAGTTCGATGACAGCGCAGGCGGCAATGCCCAACGGATCGGCGGCGCCTGCAACCGCGGCCTTGGCAGCCGCTTGTTATAGGGGTGGCCCGGGCCGGCCGGGGGAGACCGGCCCGAGTCTTTTCAGTGGCTTAGCTGCCGGTTTCGACAACCAGGTCACCGAAATAGGGGAAGTTCAGCGCGTTCACGATTTCTGCCGCGTTCATGCCGGACTTTGCGCCCCAAGCAAGGTTCTGCCAGTGCAGCGGGATAAACGCCGCTTCGTCGTACAGGATGCCTTCCAGCTTCTGCAGCAGTTCCGCACGCTTGTCCGGATCGGTTTCCGCGTTGGCCTGGTTCATCAGCTTGTCGGCTTCTTCGTTGCAGTAGTTGCCGGAGTTGTACTGGCCATTGCCGGTTGCTTCATCCGGGCAGGCGGACAGGAACTGATGGAAGTTGGCAGAGTCTTCGGTATCCGCGTGCCAGCCGATCATCATCATGTCTGCTGCGCGCTCGTCGAACGCCGGCCAGTACTGCGCCTTGGGCATGGTCTGCAGGTCAACCTTGATGTTGATCTGTGCCAGCATCGAAGCCACCGCCTGAGCGATCTTGTCGTCGTTCACATAGCGGTTGTTCGGCGCCATCATGGTGATCGAGAAACCATCGGCATAGCCTGCCTCAGCCATCAGCGCCTTGGCTTTCTCCAGGTCGAAACGCGGTGCCAGCGCCTCGTCATAACCCAGGTAACCCGCCGGGCTGGCCTGTGCGCCCACGGTGCCGAAGCCGCGCATGATGCGGTCAACGATGCCTGCGTTGTTCACGGCGTAGTCGATCGCCTTGCGGACGCGGGCATCCTTGAAGGCTTCGACGCGGTTCTGGTTCATCTGGAAGGTGATGATGCGGGTGCCGGGCATGGTGATCAGGTCAACGCCCTCAGCCTCTTCCACGCGCTTCAGATCGGTCGGCGGAACCGGCGCGATGAAGTCCACGTCGCCGGACAGCAGCGCTGCCACGCGGGTCGGGTCTTCCTTGATCGGGGTCAGCACGATCTTGTCGACGTTGCCGCCGGTTTCGGTGTCCCAGTAATCGGCATAGCGGTCGAACACGACGCGCACGCCCTGCTCGCGCTCAGAGACGATGAAGGGGCCGGTGCCGGAAACGTTGCGGGACGCAAAGCTGTCGCCGTGCTTGACCACTTCGGCCTTGTCCTTGCCGTCAGCAGTAGTGCCGGAATAAAAGGCGCTGTCCATCGGGAAGATGTAAGTCGCGGTGTGCAGGACCAGCGGATAGGGCTCCGAGGTCTTGAGGTCGAAGGTCATGTCGTCAACGACTTCGACATCGGTGAACGGGGCGAAGATGCCCTTGAAATCGTCGCTCTGCTTCAGGCGGTCAAAGGTCCAGTCGACGTCCTTGGCAGTCAGCGGGTTGCCGCTGTGGAAGGTGACGCCGCTGCGCAGCTTGAAGCGCATGGTTGTGCCGTCGATCTGCTCCCAGCTTTCGGCCAGGCGCGGTTCGAACTGCAGGTCCTGGGTCCAGCGCACCAGCGGGTCAAAGACCATGTGCGACAGCTGCAGCGTGCCGCCGGACAGCTGCTCGTGCGGATCGAGCGAGACCGGGTCAGCGTCATAGGCAACGCGCACGGTGGTTTCGGCATAGGCAACCGGTGCCATTGCCACCACCGCAGCAGCCGCCAGGCTTCTGACAAATTTCGTCATTAGGCATACTCCCCTGTGATTATGCCGCAAACGCTAGCCTGCGGCGCGGGAACTGTGAAATGCCGATATCGCATAGGGTATGCAGGACTCACATCGGCGCTATGCGCACAGGGAATAGCGGCGCCTTTGCAAAGGGTTACATGTTACGCGCCAGCCGCCAAACAGCGCGTTTTCCTAAGCTTTCCTGCACTGGGGCACGCCTTTGGCACGGTCAAAGCCGCGGCGGGACAGGGAACGGCAGTGCATGTGAGGGTCTGCCGTTCCTTCTGTCAGCGTCAGCCGGGGCCTGCCGGGAACGCAGCGCAAAGCTCAGCCGCATGCGCCTTGCAGCGCGCGACCGCAGCGCCAGTTTCCCCGGCTGCCTCCGCGTCCACCAGGTCCGCGATCATGCCTCCCAGCGCTTCGAAATCCGCTTCCTTCATGCCGCGGGTGGTGGCGGCGCCGGCGCCCAGCCGCAGGCCAACCCATTCCGGCGGCCGCGGGCTGTCGTTTGGAATGGCATTCTTGTTGGCGGTGATGCCGGCCCGCTCCAGAACCGCCTCCGCCCGCTTGCCGGTAATCCCCTTGGGGCTGAGGTCCACCAGAACCAGATGGGTATCAGTCCCGCCGGAGACGATGCGCAGCCTGCGTTTCTGCAGGGCCGCAGCCAGAACCGCCGCGTTGGCCTTCACCTGCGCGGCATAGGTCTTGAACTCACCCGTCAGCGCCTCTCCCAGGCAGACCGCCTTAGCCGCCAGCACCTGGCTGTGGATTGAGCCCTGAACACCGGGGAACACCGCCGATTGCAGCTTTTGGAACCAGTCCTGGTTGTTGGTCAGGATCAGCCCGCCGCGCGGGCCGCGCAGGGTCTTGGTGGTGGTGCAAGTGACGATATCCGCATGGGGAAAGGGCGACGGATGCTCACCCGCGGCCACCAGCCCCGCGATATGCGCCATATCGACGTGCAGCCAGGCGCCGGCTTTTCTGGCGATTGCCCCCATGCGCTCGAAGTCGATTTCCCGCGGATAGGCCGAACCGCCCGCGATGATCAGCCGCGGGCGGAGCGCTTCGGCCTGTTCCTCCAGCGCGTCATAATCAATAACCTCTCTCTCCGCATCGACACCATAGTGATGCGGCTCGAACCAGCGGCCCGACAGGTTCGCCCGCAGCCCGTGGCTCAGATGGCCGCCCGCCGCCAGGTCCAGCGACAGCACCTTGTCGCCCGGTTTCAGCAGCAGGAAGAACACCGCCAGATTGGCCTGGCTGCCGGAATGCGGCTGCACATTGGCATAGCCGCAGCCGAACAGCTGTTTAGCCCGCTCGATGGCGGCCTCCTCCACCACATCGACAAACCGGCCGCCCCCGTGAAAGCGGTTGCCGGGATAGCCTTCCAGCGTTTTGTTGGTCATCTCGTGGCCCAGCGCATCCAGCACCGCCCGGCTGACGATGTTCTCCGACGCGATCAGCTCGATCTGGTCCTGCTGGCGCGCCTTTTCGCCAGCCAGCGCTTTGGCCACCAGCGGGTCGGCTGCGGTGACGGTTCGGGTGAAATGCTGCAGCATCGGGGCTCCTCCGCATCTGCTGTTCAACTGGTTCCAGAATGCGGGGCCGGGCCTGTTCACAGCAAATCAGTATTGCTATTATTTTCGCGTAGAAAAACTAAGGCTCAACCGTATGGCCATTGCCCCGCTCCGCCCCAAAGGCCCGCACCTGAATGCGCTGCGCGCGTTTGAGGCCGCTGCCCGCCTGGGCAGCTTCACCGCCGCCGCCGAAGAGCTGTCGGTGACGCCCGGCGCAGTCACCCAGCACATCAAGTCGCTGGAGGACTGGGCCGGGGCGCCGCTGTTCCGCCGCCACGCCCGCGGCGTGGCGCTGACACCGCTGGCAGAGGAGCTGTCGCCGGGTTTCACCCGGGCCTTCGATCAGCTTGGCCTGGCGGTGCAGGCGCTGCGGACCAAGGCGGCTCCGGGCAAGGTCAAGGTTGCCGCCCTGCCCTCGATCGCCCAGCTCTGGCTGCCGCCGCGGCTGGGCCGGCTGCGCAAGGCAGCGCCGGAAATCTCGGTCTCGGTGGTGGCGATGGAGGCCCCGCCGAACCTGGCGCGCGAGCCATTTGATCTGACCCTCTTCTACAAATCCGGCGCGCTGGATGACGGGGAAACCGAAGTCAGCAAGGACCGGATCTTCCCGGTCTGCGCGCCGGAGATTGCTGCCCGGCTCACATCGCTTTCCGATCTGAACGATGAGACGCTTCTGCATGACGGCGCCTGGGCAGATGACTGGGACATGTGGCTGAACGCCCAGCCCGGCACCGGTTCAATCGGCCGGGCCGGCATCGTGCACTCCCTGTTTTCGGTCGCGCTCGAAGAAGCCCGCCACGGCGGCGGCGTGCTGATCGCCCACGAGGCGCTGGTGGCGCCGCTTCTTGCCAGCGGCGAGCTGGTGCGCCCGTTTCCCGCCGCCCTCGAACTGGAGGCAAGGATCGTTGCCCGGTTCACCCCTGCGTTCACCCGCTCCCCAGCGTACGAGCCGCTCCGCCAGACGCTGTTTCCCGGCCCCCTCTGACCGGTGGCGGTTCTCACCTGCGGCGCTCCGCCCGCCCGGCTCTTACAATGCCGCAATACGCGCCCAGGCCCGGTCGGTGAACTCTTCCTTCTGCGGTTCCAGCATGTTCTCCCCCAGAAACCAATAGAAGTACTTCTCGTACGGAAAATCCCCAAGCTGCTGCGGCGCGGTGCGGACACAGTGCTGCAGCTGTTCAGCCGTGCGGGCCGCCAATGCGGCGTGGTGATAATCAATCCGGGCGCAGGTCACGGCCGGTTTCTTGTGCATCAGCGCTTCGAACCCGACGGCCGAATTCTGCGAAACGATCACGTCCGACGCTTCGATCAGGTCGTGAACATTTGCCTGTGTCACCGCCACGTTGGGCAGTTGCGCGCACAGCCGCAGCACC
Organism: Leisingera sp. G5_S3_59_S7; assembly: GCF_054968485.1. Lineage (NCBI taxonomy): Bacteria > Pseudomonadati > Pseudomonadota > Alphaproteobacteria > Rhodobacterales > Roseobacteraceae > Leisingera > Leisingera sp. G5_S3_59_S7. The sequence continues at coordinate 13,753 of NZ_JBQKUH010000008.1, read as the reverse complement.
TTGTCCTTGGTTTCATCCGCCTGCGCCGGGTGCAGTTTGACATAAACCAGCCCCTCCACCGCCAGCGACGTGTTTTCGATCATTTCCAGCGTGGTCAGATAATGGACAGGAGTCTTGAAGTTGTCGATCTCCTGCAGAAACACAGCCGCCGCGGCGGGCTCCGCCGGGATGGCGCCGCGCTCCGGTTGCGCAAGTTTGGAGACATTCGCGCGCTTCATATGCCCGCTCACGCCATTAAAGAAATACGCGGCCTTGGCCGCGTCCACCGCCGAGGGATCAAATTCGGCATCAACCAGCGAGGACGACCAGTAATACCCTTTGGGATCAAGATACCAGAACCCCCACAAATAGCTGGTGTGCGCGTGCAGGATATTGGGCCCCTGCGCCTTGCGCAGCCCCACGGTGATGTGTTTGTGCCCGGTGGCCAGGGCCAGCCGCGACGTGATGCTCTCAGCGGGGACCAGCAGCGGCTTGTGGCCATGCGCCGCCGCGCTGGCAGCGATCTTCTCGAAGAAGTCGATCTGCCCCGAGCGGATCTTGCTATACCAGTCTTTGGTGGCATGCACGACAAGCGGGGTTTTGCCGGTCAGCAATTGGCCCGACATGTTCAGCTTTCGAAAACTGCCCTTTTCTGCCGGTCCTGACGTCTTCACCATACCTGTTCCGATCGGTCTGCCCCAGTGCGTTTCCAGAAACCACAGCGAGGCGCCTGCGGCAAGCGCCGGGCGCGCCGGCAAGGCAAACCGCTTCGCCGCGGAAGCATTCACCTCCGGCCCGAGCTCACCCGGCATCAAACGCAAGCGCAGAGGGCCCCGGCCGCCGCCTCCAGGCCCCGGCGATCATCACCGCCGCCGCCATCTGCGCTGCGGCAAAAATGGCCAAGGCGGGCAGAAGGCCCAGCAGATCGGCCAACGCACCGCTTGCGATCACCGGCAGGGAAAACCCGCAATAGGCATAGACGAACAAACCCGCGGTGGCGCGGGCACGGTCGTCCGGTGCCCGCACCGAGACCTCAGCCAGGGACGCAAGATATGTGAACCCGTAGCTCGCCGCGCTGGTGATGCAGGTTCCTGCCAACACCAAGGGCAGCGCCTGCAGCCAGACGCCCCCCAAAAGCACAAGGAAACCAAGCGGAACCAGAACAAATCCAGCGGCAAGCGCCTGTCGGTTGGTCAGCCGCCGGGCAATGGGCTGGCACAGAAAGCCCGCAAAGATCGCCAGAAAGATCACTAGCCCGGTCCAGCCTCCAAGGCCATGCGCCGCCAGTTGCAAGGGCACCACCGCAATGGTCATGCCGGTGGCGGACCACGCCAGCGCCATCGCCGCACCGTACACCCAGGTGCCGGAGGGAAACACAGGCAAGCGCAGCAGGGAAACCGGCTGCGGCCGGCCGGTCCGGGGCAGTGCAAAGACCAGTGCCGCCAGCACCGGCGCGGCGGCGAGCAGGGCAGCATAGCTGGCCGGAACCAAGGTTGACCCTTGGACCGCCAAGCTGACACCAGTGGCAAGAGCGCCGCCGCCAAACCCCAGCGAGGTCGCAGACGTGACAGTCAGAGCCGCCGTCCGCGCACGGTTATCGCCCAGAATCTCTGTCATCCACGCTGTCCCGGCGGTTGTTGCAAGGGCTGTCCCGGCGCCAAGCAGAAACCGCGCGGCCACCAGGCTGGACCAGCCCGGAGCGACGACCAGCAGCGCGGTGGCCGCACAGCCGAGAACCAGCGCCAGCGCCACCGGAATGCGGCGCCCGATCCGGTCCGACAGCCCGCCAAGCAGAAGCAAGGCCGGCATCAGCCCCGCCGCATAGGCCGCAAAGGCCACTGTCACGGCCGTTGCACCAAGGTTGCTGCCAGCCGCATAGGCCTCATAAAGCGGCGCCTGAAGGTTGACGGCAAAGGTGACCGTGAACAGGCACAGGGCCAGCAGCGGCGCGAAAAGGAAACGGGGCATGGCACGGGCCTCAAGGTTGACTTCAGACCGGGATGCCACGAGGTTCAACCCATGACAATTTTTCTATTGTACTAATGACAGCGGGTCCATGAGCAAAGCCAGATACACACAGCTTGCCGACCTGCTGTCCAAGGCGATCCGCGAGGGCAAGCTGGCACCGGGCTCCAGGCTGCCGACGCACCGGGCCTTTGCCGAGGCATCCGGCGTCGCGCTTGCCACCGCGACCCGCGTCTACAAGGAGCTTGAACACCGGGGGCTGGTCACCGGCGAAGCAGGCCGCGGGACATTCGTGCGGGACCCTGGCTTGCCCATGACGCTTGGCGTTCACCAGTCCGCGGCTGAAGGTGTCACCGACCTTGTGTTCAATATGCCCGGCGAGGCTGCTGACGCCGCCATGCTGCGCGCCGGGCTGCGGCGGCTGGCAGCAGCCGGCGACCTGGAGGCGATGCTGCGCTATCAGCCCCACGGCGGGCGGATGCACGAACGCCGGATCATTGCAGGGCATCTCTCCCCGCTTCATGGCCCAATCAGCCCGGAGCAGCTGCTGGTCACGTCAGGCAGCCAGCACGGCTTGGCCGCCACCTGCCTTGGGCTGTTCAATCACGGCGATGCCATTGCTGCTGACACCCTCACCTACCCCGGGTTCAAATCCGCCGCGGCCCTGCGCGGGCTTGAGCTGGTGCCGGTCAGCGCGCCGCAGGGCATCATGGACCCGGAGGACCTGGACCGGCAATGCCGCCAGCGCAAGATCCGGGCGGTCTACCTGATGCCGACGGTCCACAGCCCGCTTGGGGCGGTCATGGATGAGCCCGCGCGCCGCCGTCTGATTACCGTTGCCGAGCGCCACAGCCTGCTCATCATCGAAGATGCCGCCTATGCGTTTCTGGAGCCCGACCCGCCGCCCAGCTTTCTGGCGCTGGCGCCGGACAGGACCGTGTACACCGGCGGCTTTTCCAAGAACCTCGCGACCGGGCTGCGGCTGGGATATCTGATCGCGCCGCCGCCGCAAACCGCACCGCTGCTTGAGGTGATACGCGCCACGACTTGGAACGCCCCGGCGCTGATTTCCGCGCTGGTCACCGGCTGGATCGAAGACGGAACGCTAAGCCGGTCTGAGGAAAACCGCCGGCGCGACGGGGCAGAGCGCCAGGCCATTTGCCGAAGCGTCTTTGCGGACCTCCCCATCATTTCGCACCCCAACGCAGGCTTTGCCTGGCTGCCGCTCGGCAAGGGTGTCCGCGCCCAGCCTGTCGTGACGCGGCTGAAGCAGCAGGCAATCTCTGTGTCCGGCGCCGAACCCTTTGCAACCACCGCAGCCGCGCCGCAGGCGCTGCGGCTGGCCTTTGGCGGCGTGCCGAAGGCTGAACTGGAAGGTATCCTGCAAACCGTGCGGGAGGTGGTGCTCAGCCAGGGCCGGTCCGTTTGAGGGCTGCTGCGGCCTCCCTGCTTGCCCAAGGCCCGTGCGCCCATTGCGCACCTGCCCTGCGAACGGCGCCAAACCGAAAAACTTGCTTTGCAAGGCCCGCAGTGGCAGCATGAATCTGGAACGCGCTTGGGCAGCGAAACCGGAATCGTACGTCGCTTGAGACGGCCGCGCCTCTTCCAGTCTTCAGGTTAACGATATCGGGCGCAGCCCTGGCGGCGCCGGGAGTGCATGGTTATGACCCCATTTTCACGAGTCTACTACTTCGGCGACAGTCTGACTGACGAAGGCAATGCAGTGGACCTTCTGGCCTCGGTGATCGAGCCGGTCATCCTGGCTGATCTGATCCTTGATTCCGGCGGCATACCGTCGTCCGGTGAATTGGACGCCCTGCGTGCCCAAGCCAAGATCGAGGCCCGGCAGACCGTGATCAGCAGCTTTTCCGAAATCGGTCCCGAAGGCGCGGTGACCAATGCGATGACCCATGCCAGCTATGCCGCAGCCCTGGGCGGGTTTGAGGTTGTGAACTACGCCGTCGCAACCGCAACGGCGCTGGGGGACGGGTTTCTGGAGGACATGATCGACCTCGAAGCGCAGATTTCGGATATCACAGAAGATGCCGCTGGCGGCGTGCCAGCGGATTCGGCCGCGTTCCTGCTGATCGGGGGCAACGACTTCATCGGCCTGCTGGACACTGTCCAGGACCAGCAGGTTGCCACCCAGGCCGGGTTCCTGGCGCTGGCAACGCCGGTGATGGAGGGGCTGATCGCGCAGGTAACCGCCGCCGCCGGCACTCTCGCCGCCGCCGGGGTCGGCACTGTTTTTCTGGCAACCCAGCCGCGGGCAGGCTTTTACCCGGAATTCGACACGCTCTCCCCGTTGCATACCGGCTTTGCCGACCTTCTCATCGACGCCTTCAACGGCATGATCTCCGCCGGCATCTCTGATCTGCGCAGCGCCGGGACCGATGCCCGGGCGGTTGACCTCTTTGCGGTCTCGGAGGCACTCACTGAGGATCCGGCAGGCTTCGGGATCCTTGCAGAGCGGACGGATTACCTGATCGACGGCAGCAGCTTCGACAGCGACCAGGTTCTGGCCTGGGACGCAATCCACCCGGCCGAGACCCCGCATCAGCTCTGGGGTGCCTACAGTGAGTTCGTCATGGGCGGCGGCAGGACAGCGCTGCTGGACAGCAGCGCAACAGATCAGGGCTGGGGCAGCAAGGCCAATGCGATCTTCGCGCTCGGCGGCGACGACACTATACGGGCCGGCGCGGGCAACGATGCCGTGTTCGGGGGCACCGGACACGATGAGATACAGGGCGGCAGCGGCGGCGACGTTCTCCTGGGGGGCAGCGGCAATGACACCGTGAACGGCCGCCGGGACAATGACATCATCAGCGGCGGCGATGGCAATGACACCCTGCGCGGCGGCGCGGGCGACGATGTGATTGCGGACGGGCGCGGTAACGATTTGGCCCTTGGCGGCCGGGGCGACGACACCTTCATTTTCACCGCGGCCGCGCTGGCCGGCGGCGGCGGCGCTTCGGGCGGCACATTCCGGGGCGGAGCGGGCTCGGACACGCTCTACCTCGTGCTGGAGGGCGCGGATTATGCAGCCTTCAGTGCTGGTGATGCGGGCGGTGTGCTGAACAGCCTCGGCCTTACCGTTTTCGGCATCGAGGTCATCCGCGCCATCGACGGCCGCGGCAATATCGCCGCAGAGCTTGACGGCTTCGGCTGGTTCCAGGCCGCCGACAGCTGGGGCGCTGTCTCCGCCCCGCAATCAGGCGACGCCTTGCTGGTATGACCGCGTGCCAATGCCGGGCAGGTGAAAGCGGCAGCGGAAGGCCGGCACCGGTCTTCAGCGAGAGATTGAACCGGTTTGGCGAGGCTGAGACATGATGGCGGCAACCGGCGGGCAAAACATCCTGCGCACCGGGCCGCCTCGGCCGCCTAGGCATCGCCCGCGCCTTGGCTGTGAGATTAAAGTCTGTCCTGGGCCGCGCACAGTGCGGGTTCAAGACTGGCGCGGCTGGCATCCTCCCGTTTCATGGACCCGCCTGCCCTCCCGCAGGCACCAGGGCTTGCGAAACGGCAATCAGCACGGATTCGCCTCTGGCGGACCAGAAAGCGCTGGCGGAAATTCTAGTGAGACAGAAACGGTCTGCCGCAAGCGGTGGGCCTATTCATCATCCGGCGGGAGAGAAAGTGGCGGACCGAGGAGGATTCGAACCCCCGACCCCTTGATTCGTAGTCAAGTACTCTATCCAGCTGAGCTATCGGTCCACTGCGGCGGGGTTTAATCGTAGCACCGCAGAGTCGCAACCCCAAAAACAAAAATAGTTTCATCCGCCTGTCACATTTCCGCCAGGCCCGCCAGCGCCTCAGATCGTGCCATCGCCCTTGGGCAGGCAGATCTCAAAGACCGTGCCGCCGGGTCCGGTTTCCTTGAGCTTCACCGAACCGCCGTGGCCGCGGGCCAGCTCGCCGGCAATCGTCAGGCCCAGCCCGGTGCCGCCCTTGCGGGCGCCGCCCTGGAAGGGGGTGAACAGATTGTCCTGCGCCTTTTTCGGCAGCCCGGGACCGGTATCCGCCACTGTAATATACCAGGCATCCTCGGTTTCCCGGGCAGCCACCGACACTGTGCCGGCCTGTCCGGTGGCCGTAATCGCCTGGCGGGCGTTGCGCACCAGGTTCATGATGATGCGGAACAGCTGCTCCGGATCGGCCCGCAGCATCATCGGCGCGGGCACGGTGTTGACGATCTCAACCTTGGAGCTGCCGGCGGCCAGCAGCTCGCTTTCGGCGATGTCGCCGACAATTTCATGCAGGCAGACCACCGCAAAGGTGGGCGACGGCTCTTCTGCCCGGCCAAAGGCCAGCGTGCCCTCGCACAGGGAGACCGCGCGGGTGATCGAGTTCACCAGCTTCGGCGCCAGGCGGCGCACCAGCGGGTCTTCGCTGCGCTCGATGCGGTCGGTGAACAGCTGCGCCGAGGTCAGAATATTGCGCAGGTCATGGCTCACCTTGGCCACCGCGCCGCCCAGCTGCGCCAGACGCTCGCGCTGTTTCAGCGCATGGGTCAGCTCGGTCTGCAGCTGCATCAGCGCCTCTTCCGCCTCGCGCAGCTCCACCACGCTGGAACTGGGATGAATGATGCCGCGCACATCCTCCGGCGCCGCCGCATAACGCTGCATATGGCCAACCACGCTTTTGATCGGCTTCACCAGAACGATCCGCACCGCGACAAACAGCAACAGTGCAGTGAAAATGGAGATCACCGCCGACAGGATCAGAATCCGCACCCCGTAATCCACCATTGCGCGGCGCAAATGGGCGGTTTCCATGGTGACCTCGATCAGCAGCCCGGCATCGCGCACCGGCGCGCCGATCACCCGGATGATTTCATTCCCGGGTGTGGCCAGCCGCAGCATCGCGTCCCTGATCAGCGTCACCGCCCCGGCCATGCGCAGATCATAGGTGCCGGTGATCTGCTGCGGAATGGGCGAGGCCAGCATCAGCTGGCGGATTTCGTCCCGGCGCAGCACGACATTGTAGACGCCCGCGTTTTCCAGCAGTTCCGCTTCCAGCTCGGTCTCCAGCATGTCGTCGGCCAGCAGTGCCAATGAGGCGATCTGCGCCCGCTCCAGCCGGTCCGACAGGTAATCCATGCGGAACCGGGCGATCGACGGCACAAAGATCAGCACTTCGGCCAGCATCACGAAAACCGTGGTCAGGACCAGAAATCTGCCCGATAGCGTGTTGAGCATCCCGCCGCCCTTACCTCATGGAACCCAGCGCTGAACCAGGCGCACCGCGCGTTTCACCAGACTGCTTTCAAAAAGCCGCGGAGAAAAATACGCGCCCGCCGCCCGTTTGTTGATCTCGCCAAAGGAGGGGTACGGCGCGACCATGGCTGCAATCTGGCTCATTTTCAGGCGGTTGGCCAGTGCCAGGGACCACAGGCTGATCAGCTCTCCGGCCTGATGCCCCGCGATGGTGGCCCCCACGGGGCGCCCGCCGGAGACCATCACTTTGATAAACCCTTTGGTCTTGCGTTCGGCGATGGCGCGGTCGTTGTGTTCATACTCAAAACGCACCACCTCCAGCTTCACGCCATAGCGGTCGCGCGCCTGCGTCTCGGTCAGGCCAACCTGCGCCAGTTCCGGGTCGGTGTAGGTCGCCCAGGGGATATGGCTGGTCTTGACCTTGGACGGCAGCCCGAACAGGGCGGAGCGGATGATGACGCTGGCGTGGTAGCCCGCCACATGGGTGAACTGCATCCCGCCGGCCACGTCGCCAATGGCATAGACGCGTCTGTTGGTGGTCAGCAGGCTCTCATCCACCTTGATGCCGTTGCCCCGGGTCTCGATCCCGGCGGCCTCCAGATTCAGCCGGTCGGTGTTGGCCTTGCGCCCCACCGCCATCAGCAGATGGGTGCCGTGGAATGTGCTGCCGTCCTTGGTCTCGACCTCAATCGCGCCAGCCTGCCCGCCGACGCGGGACACCATGGCGCCTTCGGCAATTTCCACGCCTTCGCTGCGCAGGGCCTCCAGCACCAGCGCTGCGGCCTCCGGGTCATCCTTGCCCAGCGCCTTCTGGCCTTCGATCACGGTGACCTTGCAGCCCAGCCGCACATGCGCCTGCGCCATTTCCATGCCGATCGGGCCGCCGCCGATGATCAGCAGATGCGCGGGCTTTTCCCGCAGATCGAACAGGGTCTCGTTGGTCTCAAACGGCACCTTGTCCAGCCCCGGAACGGGCGGCACCAGCGGCGAGGAACCGGTGGCAATCACGATCCGGCGCGCGGTTATGCGGTGCGGCCCGGCCTCCACCTCGGTTTCAGAGGTAAAGTGGCCGAACTCCCGGATCACCCGCACACCCAGGCCCTCGAACCGCTCCTGGCTGTCCACCGGCGCAATGGTTCCGATCACCTGGTGCACATGATCCTTCGCCGCGGCATAGTCCGGCTGCGGGCGCTGATCCGCCACGCCGAACGCCGCGGTATGCGCCTGACCATAGGCGGCCTTGGCGCTGGCCAGCAGCGCCTTGGAGGGCACGCAGCCGTAATTCAGGCAATCGCCGCCCATCCTGTGGCCTTCCAGCAGCACCACATCGGCGCCCATCTGGCTGGCCCCTGCGGCCACCGACAAGCCGCCCGATCCGGCGCCGATGACCAGAAGATCGCATTCAATACGGTTCATGTTCAGCTGTCCTTGTTCTTGCGGCCGCGGATATTGCCGCGCACGGCCTTGACCAGGATCGGCATTGCCGCCAGCACGCACAAGCCCAGGATCGGCCCGATCACGTGCGGCTCCCACAGCAGGCTCAGGTCCGGATCCTCGCCGCGGTCGAACACCGCCCCCACCCCGACCCCGATCCAGGTAAAGACGATGGCGCCCGGGATGATGCCCGCCGCGGTGGTCCACAGGAAGTTGCGGAACTTCACCCCCACCAGCGCCGGCAGCAGGTTGGCCACAAAAAACGGCACCGCCGGCACCAGCCGCAACAGCAGCAGAACCTCAATCTCATTTTCCCGCAGCGCCTGCTTCAGCATCTGCACCCGGCCCTCGGCCGCTTCGATCTTGGCCGTCAGCATCGCCCCGAGCCCCATGCGCGCGGCCAGAAAGATGCCCGCCGCGCCGATGGTGGCAGAGATCACGTTGAACACCGTGCCCGAAGCCAGCCCGAACAGAAAGCCGCCGGTCACCGAGGCCACCGCCGCACCGGGCAGCGAAAACACCACGATGACAATATAAAGCCCCATGAACAGCGCCACCAGACCCAGGTAATTCTGATCCCGGAACGCCATCAGCGCCTCGCGGTTGTCGCGCAGCGTGTCAAACGTCAGATAATCCTTCAGCGCCACCGCCCCGATCAGCGCCACAGCCGCCACCGCAATCAGCGGCAGGTGGCGGGCCAGGCCGGGCTTTGATCCAGCTTGCGGGTCGGAATTCGGGGTCTCGGTCATATCGCTCATCGGTCCGTGGCTGCTGCAGGGTTTGTTGCTACGTGTTAAATGGCCCCGGCGCGAGGCCAAGCAGCCCCGCTTCACAGGTGCTTGAACACAGATCCGGATTTCGTGAGCTTTGTGGCAGAATCACCGGCCCCATGTTACAGCCGCTGCGTCCGGACCGGCCGTTGCGGGGCAGTTTTTAGCAGAAATGTTGCACATTGCCCGGAAAAGGCGGCCTGCAGGGTTTGACTTGGCCGTCATTCCCTCCTAAAGACCGGGCTTCGAGATAGACCCCGGGCGGGCGATTCCGCGCACCCGACGAAAAAATGTGGAGACCGGAGCGATGAAACGCACCTATCAGCCTTCGAACCTGGTTCGCAAACGCCGCCACGGCTTCCGTGCGCGCATGGCCACCAAGGCAGGCCGCAAGATCCTGAACGCACGCCGCGCCCGCGGCCGTAAAGAACTGAGCGCATAAGCTCAGTTCCCGTTCTGACGGACATGACACCGCCGGAGGCCCCCAAGGACGGCAACGCTGCCCGTGGGGACGCGCCTCCGGCGGTGTCCGTTTGCGCATCGGATGCACCCAAGCTTGAGGTCATGGCCAAACGCCGTGATTTCCTCGCCTGCGCCCGCCCCCCTGCCCGCAAGCAGGGCACCAAGGCCATGATGGTGCAGGGCCGGAACCGCCAGGATGATGGCGGCATCCGCATGGGCTTCACCTGCTCCAAGAAAGTCGGCAATGCGGTCGCCCGCAACCGCGCCAAGCGCAGATTGCGCGAGGCCGCGCGGATGATTCTGCCCGCACACGGCCGTCCCGGCTGGGATTACGTGCTCATCGGCCGCGCCGCAGAGACCGCCCAGCGCCCGTTCGAGGAGCTGAAGCGCGACCTGATCTATGCGCTGAAGAAAATTCACGGCCAGTAGCGCACGCAGGCCCCTCGCCTTACTGAGCCATTCTTGTCCGGCCAACAGGCCGGACAGCGCCCGGCCCTCCCTGCGGGAGGGCGCTGTCTTCATTGCCATACCGCGTGGCTGCCCCTATCTATCCGCCATGACCCCTCTGGCCCATATCCTTGCACTCCCCGTGCGCGCTTACCGGCTGCTGTTCAGCCCCTGGGTCGGCTTCAATTGCCGGTACCAGCCCACCTGCTCGGCCTACGCGCTGGAATCGCTGGAGAAACACGGCGCCATCAAGGGCGCCTGGCTCACCATCCGCCGCATCGGCCGCTGCCATCCATTCGGCGGCGACGGCTATGACCCGGTGCCGGATAGAAAAGACTAAGCTCACGTCCTCCGGTTCAGCCCGCGCGCGATGGTGTCGATGATCATCCACATCAGGATGATGAACGGCAGGAACGCCATCATCGGATCGCCCGCCGCCTTCCCGGCCTTGGCCGCCTTCAGCAGCGTACCCACACCCTTGGGCGGCTGGCTGATATAGCTTTCCAGCTCGCGTGAAGCCTTGACCAGGATGCCGTAATCCTTGTCCGGCTTCTTCTGCATCAGCTTCAGCGCCCCGGCGAGCCGCCCCAGCACGTTGTTCAGCTCATTCACCACGCTGTCCAGCCAGGTCACCCCGTCCTGCACATCCATAGGCAGCTCGCCAAAGAACGGCGCGTTCTGCAGCTTGGTAACCTGCGACTGCTTCTTCATGAAGGCCGTGACTTTCTGCGCCGCGGCCTTGCCCTTGGCGGGCGTCATCGCACCCTTCTCGAACTGCTTGACCACGCCGCGCAGCTCTTTCTCCAGCCCCTTCAGGCCGGTCTCCGCCTCGCCCACGGCCTTGCGGACAATCCGCGCCTCCTTGCTGTCTTCGCTCATCAAATGCCCTCACTGATCAAATCGCCTTACCGCGCCAGCTTAGCGCGCGTTGCCGCCGCCCCCTAGCGTTGCACACCTTTTTTCCTTGGCAAAACGCCCGTCCTCGGCTAGGGCGCGCCCATGCTTGATGATGACCTGGACGAAATCCATCCGCTGTTTGCCGGCGCCCCCGCGACCACTGAGTTCAAGAAGCTCAGGAAGCGCATTGTGCGCCATGCGCGTGAAGCGATCGACCAATACGGCATGGTCGAGCGCCGCGAGGACTGCAGCACACCCAAGTGGCTGGTCTGCCTGTCGGGCGGCAAGGACAGCTATACCCTGCTGGCAGTTCTCTATGAGCTGAAATGGCGCGGCCTCTTGCCCGTTGATCTGCTGGCCTGCAACCTGGACCAGGGCCAGCCGGGCTTTCCGGCCACGGTGCTGCCGGAGTTTCTGGAAAAGATGGGCGTGCCGCACCGGATCGAATACCAGGACACCTATTCCATCGTCGTCGACAAGGTGCCGCAGGGGCGGACCTATTGCGCGCTGTGCTCGCGCCTGCGCCGCGGCAACCTCTACCGCATCGCTCGCGAAGAAGGCTGCTCAGCAGTGGTGCTGGGCCATCACCGCGACGACATCCTGGAAACCTTCTTCATGAACCTGTTCCACGGCGGCCGCCTCGCGACCATGCCGCCCAAGCTGGTCAACGAGGAAGGCGACCTGTTCGTGTTCCGCCCGCTCGCCCATGTGGCCGAGGCCGACTGCGAGAAATTCGCGCGCTCCATGAATTACCCGATCATCCCCTGCGACCTCTGCGGCAGCCAGGACGGGCTTCAGCGCCAGCAGGTCAAGCAGATCCTGGACCAGTGGGAATCAAACTCGCCCGGACGCCGCCAGGTGATGTTCCGGGCGCTGATGAACGCGCGGCCCTCGCATCTTCTGGACCCGAAATTGTTCGACTTTGCCGGTCTGGAGCTGAAGAATTCCGACGCTGAGCCGGAAAATACTGCAATTCCTATGCTGCGTTAACTCCCGGGTTAGAACAGCGCCTTAGTCTCGTGCCGGAACGACTGGCAGCAGACAAAGGGTCTGAGAATGACAAACACGGGTTCAGGTCTCCTGGCACGGCTCCGGCAAACCCTTGCCCCCGCACTTTTCGGGCCGCCCGTGCTCGCGTTCCTGCCCGCGCTGACGCTGGCCACCTACTGGCTCGGCGGCGAGGCGGCGCTGCTGTCGGTGGCGCTTGGCCTGCCGGTGCTGATCGCCGCAACCGGCGGGTTCAGCAAACTGGGCGGCCGCGGCCGCCCCCGCGACAGCATCACCGGCATGATCCTGCGCGACGGGTTTGAGGAGGAGACGGCACGGATCTACGGCGAATGCGCCGACTCCGACCTGCGGTCGGCCGTCTTCATCGTCGACCTGGACGACTTCAAGGAGCTTGCCGACCGGCACGGCCAGGAAGCCGGCGACCGGATCATGCAGCATTGCGGCGCGCAGATCGCCTCCGCCCTGCGCCAGAACGATGTCGTGGCCCGGCTCGGCGACAGCCGGTTTGCCATCTGTCTGGCCCCTACCCTGCAGCTGGACCTGGAACTGTGCATCCAGCTGGCGGGCCGGATTCAATCCGCCGCTGAGGAACCGGTGCCGCTGGACGGCACCACGATCTACATGACCTCCTCCATCGGCTTCTGCCAGCGCAACCGGGCGCCGGGAAAAACCAGCGCCGAATGGACCGCGGCCGCCATTGCCGCCCTGGCCGAGGCGCAAAGCAACGGCCCCGGCGGAATCCGCGCCTATTCGGCGGATATGTCGGGCCGCGGCAACTCCCGCTCCAACCTGCGCGACGAAGCCGCAGCGGCGCTGGAATCCGGCCAGATCCAGGCCTGGTTCCAGCCGCAAATCTGCACCGACACCGGCCGGGTTTCGGGCTTCGAGGCACTGGCGCGCTGGTCGCATCCGGTGCAGGGGCTGATCCCGCCCTCCACCTTCCTGCCTGCGCTGGAAGAGGCCGGTCTGATGGACCGGCTCAGCCAGGTGATGCTTTACAACGCCCTTGTGGCGGTCAAGGCCTGGGACGCGGCCGGCGTGAGCGTGCCCCGCGTCGGCGTGAATTTCGCCACCCAGGAGCTGCGCAACCCCGGGCTGGCCGGGCGCATCAAATGGGAACTGGAGCGGTTTGAGCTGCCCGCTGACCGCCTCTGTGTCGAGATCCTGGAAACCGTGATGACCGATCAGCCCGATGATGTGGTCACCCGCAACATCCTCGCGCTCAGCGAACTGGGCTGCCACATCGACCTCGATGACTTCGGCACCGGCCATGCCTCGATCGCCGCGGTGCGCCGCTTCAACATCTCCCGCATCAAGATCGACCGTTCCTTTGTGATGAAGGCGGATCAGGACCCGGAACAGCAGAAACTGATCTCCGCTATCCTGACCATGGCAGAGCGGCTGGACCTCGAAACCCTGGCCGAAGGGGTGGAAACCGCGGGCGAGCACGCGCTGCTGGCGCAGCTGGGCTGCGGCCACGTGCAGGGCTTCGGCATCGGCCGCCCGATGCCGTTTGAGCAGACGCTGGACTGGATCGCCGCCCATGAGGCGAAACTGCAGAACACGCCTGTGATT